>CAZNMV010000011.1:4973-21872 GCA_964573835.1 uncultured Aestuariivita sp.
AGTCGATGGCAAAAAGCCCTATGCCGACATCCGCGTGCGCAAGGCGATCCAGCTGGCCGTGGACAACAACGTGATCCTCGAACTGGGCTATGGCGGCCGCGGCAAGCTGGGTGAAAACCACCACGTCGCACCGGTGCACCCGGAATACGCGGCCCTGCCGCCGCTGCCGCATGATCCCGCGGCCGCCAAGGCGCTGCTGGACGAAACGGGCATGGGCGATTTCGAGATGGAAATCATCTCGATCGACGACGGCTACCGCAAGGACTCCACCGATGCCGTCGCAGCGCAGCTGCGCGACGCGGGCTTCAATGTCCGCCGGACCGTTCTGCCCGGGTCGACCTTCTGGAACGACTGGACGAAGTATCCCTTCAGCTCGACCAACTGGAACCACCGCCCGCTGGGCGTCCAGATCTGGGCGCTGGCCTATCGCACGGGCGAGGCCTGGAACGAATTCGGCTATTCCAACCCCGAATTCGACGCCGTCCTTGAAAAGGCGCTGGCCACCGCGGATGTGGAACAGCGCCGCGCGCTGATGGCCGTAGGCGAGAAGATCCTGCAGGACGATGGTGTGACGATCCAGCCCTACTGGCGGTCGCTCTACAACCACACCAAGTCGAACCTGGTGGGTGGCGGACACCACATCTCGTTCGACGTGAACCTGGACCGTCTGGCCTGGACCTGAGCCAGTCCGAAAACCGGGGGGCCGCTGGAAACAGCGGCCCCTTTTCTATGCGCCGCGTGGAAGGCCCCGGATGTTCGAAACAACGATCCTGATCGCGCAGACCGTGTCGGTCGCAGCCATCGCCGCGTGGCTGTCTGTCGGGGTCTACGGCAATCTCCGCTATCCGCTGAACAACGAACTCTACACCGCGCAGGTCATGTCTATGGAGCGCCTGCGCGCCGAGTATCCCGAGGAATTCGCCCGCGTCGGCCACCGCGCCGTCACCAACCGGCGCGTGCAGCTTGCGGCCTTCCGGCTGGCGGTGCTGGCGGAACTGACCGCGCTGCTGCTGCTGTTCGCGGGTGTCGCGATGCTTGTCCTGGCGCTGGCGGGGGCGGCATCGGCCGAGACCGGCAAGGCCATCGCCCTGCTGGGCGCGCTGGTCTTCACCTCGATCTGGGCGGGGTTCCTGATCGTGGGCGATTACTTCAGCTACTGGTTCTGCCACGAAGGCACCCAGGCCACCCATTACCACATGACGTTCTGGGGCATGGCCAACATGATCTTCCTCGCCGTGGTCTGAGCCCGCCGATTCGGCGCACAGCCCCCATGTGCAGTGCCGGACAGACCCGCGTTCAGGCCTCTTTCGCGGGCGCCGCGGAACGCACCTTTGCAGCTGCGGCAAGTCCTTGCACCACTTGCGCAAATCACGATATCCACAGATTTTCCACCAATAAATTCAATATCTTACCCACAAGAAATTTCACGACGTCGCCAAGATTCTGTTGCGTGAAGGGGCCGCTGATGTGACCCTTGTCTTACCGGCACAGACCTTCGGGAACGGGCCGGGTCGCAAGAGCCCGAAGGGGCTTTCGCAGGTGGCGGGGCGGTCTTCGGACGGGTCTGCAAACCGCGGAAATCCCGGGCGGCGGGCGCCGGCAGGCAGGTCTGATGAACCTGAAGGTCGGAAGATGCCGGATCGGTTGCTTGCGGGTCGTGTCGTCCTTGTGGCGGTGCGGCGGCCGGGACGGGCCTTCGGGTCCGCGCGGCGGCTGGTCAGGTTCTTCGGAACCGGGGGCAGCAAAGGGACGACCCTCGGGAAAGTCCCTGTCCGGAACGGAAGCCTTCGGGCGGACGTATCGGGGAAGGCGTCAGGACGTGTCCTTCGGGGCATGATGCAAAGACCGCGTCTGCGCACCTGACGCCTTTTCCCTGTCTCTCCATGATCCAATACGGAAACGGGGCCGACCCGCCCTTGCGTGTCCGCCCCGTTGTCTGCGTCAGTGATGCAGTGCCGCGTCTATGCACCTGTGCTCTTGCGGATACACGCAAGCGCGCCGGGGATCAACTGCATATGGGGGCTTGGGCCTGCACAACCGCGAAATCGGGTGTTTTCCGCAGGGATGTTGCCGAAGTGCCGCGCAGGGCGGCGACAAGAAGGCGGCCCGGCACGGGGCCGGACCGCCAAGGATCACACTGGCGGCGATCAGGTCGGCTGCGGGCCGGGGAAAGGATAGTCCAGCGTACGGGCGTTCAGGAACGCCTGTTCGTTGAACCGCAGGAACCGCATCGTGTCCGCGCGCGAAGCGAGATAGCTGTCCCAGATCCGCCGGGTCAGGTCGTCGCCGCGGTCGTAGGATTCCTGGATCACTTCGCCCGCGGCCTTGCCCAGCGCCTCGAGCACATCCCGGGGCAGACGGCGGAATTCCACGCCATGCTCGACCCGCAGGACTTCCATCGCGCGGCCCGACAGAAGGTCGTATTCGACCTTCATGTCCTCGTGGCCGGCATGGCAAGCGGCGCGGATGATTTCCTGCAGATCGCTGGGCAGTTCGAGGAACTTCGCCTTGTTCAGCATCAGCTGGACCGTGCCGCCCGGTTCCTGCACGCCGGGGCCGTAGGAATACTTGGCCACCTGGTGGAAGCCCATCGGCAGGTCGTTCACGGGGCCGATGAATTCGGCCGCATCGACCGCGCCCGACTGCAGCGCCGCGAAGATCTCGCCGCCGGGCAGCAGGACCGAGGTCGCGCCCAGCTTCTGCACCATCTCACCGCCAAGGCCCGGCATGCGGATCTTGAGCCCCTGGAAATCGGCGACCGATTCAACGGGGTTGCGGAACCAGCCGAAGGACTGGTTGGCGGTCTGGCCCGCGGGGATCGACAGGATGCCGAACTGATCGTTGAGCTCGTCCCAAAGCGCCTGACCACCCGCATGCAGCAGCCAGGCTGCCTGTTCGTCGGCGGTCATGCCGAAGGGCACCGCGAAGAACGCCGCCAGCATCGGATGCTTGCCGACGTGATAGAAGGAGGCGTCATGCCCCATCTCGGCGGTGCCATCCATGACGGCGTCCATGCAGCCCAGCGCGGGAACAAGTTCACCCGCGGCGAAGACGTTGATCTTCAGGCGGCCGCCCGACATCGCCTCGATCCGCTGCGCAAGCCGGTCGGCACCCACGCCGACGCCCGGCAGGCCCTTGGGCCAGGAATGCACCATCCGCCATTCGATCACGCCGGATGCGATGGCCGGCGTTGCCAGCGTCGCCGCTGCGGTCGCGGTCCCGGCCAGGACCGATTTCGTCAGAAAGTCGCGTCTTTTCATTCGAGCCTCCCTTTTGGTTTCACACTTCGGCCCCCTCGCCTGAGGCTCCGAAGATTGGGCGCATATGGGCGGCGCGCGGGTCGCGGCAATGCGGCGGGAACCGATCCGGCCCTGATTTGAAATCTTTTATGAGAACGCCCGACCTCATCCAAAAACAGTTAAAAAAACTTATTTCCGCCGGTTGATTTCCCCTTGGTCGTCGCAAAGTCACCCCCATGCGGCGCGGGTCTGAGGGGGCCCGCCCGCTCCAACAGGGGGTGCGGGGACAAGGGCGGTGGCCCGGCCCGCACGGTCAGGGGGGCAAGGAATGCCAGGACAAGCAACCGGGGCAGAACCCGGCTGGGTACGCGCAGTTGCCGGCGGCGTGAGCATCATAGACGGCATCTGCCGGATCAGCGGATACATCACCGCCTGGGCGGCGCTCGGCACCGTGGTTCTGTGTTTCGCCACGGTCTACCTGCGCTACGCCATGGGGACCGGGCTGATCTGGCTGCAGGAATCCTACATCTGGACCCATGTCGCGGTGATCGTGCTGGGCGCGGGCTACACGATGATGTCGGGCGGCTTCGTCCGCGTCGATGTCTTCTATGCCCGGTGGGAAAACCGCCGCCGCGCCCTGTCCGATCTGGTCATGACGCTGGTCTTGCTCGTCCCCTTCCTGTGGATCTTCGGTCAGGGCGTCTGGACATTCTGGACCGCGTCCTATGCCGCCGACGAAAGTTCTCTCAACCCCGGAGGCATGGGGAACTACTGGATCCTGAAGGCCTGCCTTCTGGGCTTCGTCGGTCTGGTCGCGCTGCAGGGCGCGGCCTTCGTGATGCGCGGCATCCTCGTGCTTGCCGGGCACGGGCAATACGCGCTCGACCATGCCGGGCACAGCCCGGACCAGGCTCTCTGACGCAAGGGGACGACGAAGATGGACGTGGCGCTTCTGGGCCAGATGATGGCCGCCGGGCTGTTTCTGCTGATCATCCTGTTTCTGATGTCGGGCTATCTTGTGGCCTTCACGCTGGGCGGGCTGGCCATTCTGGTGGGCTTCGCCGGGATCTGGGTGGGCGCCTTCGACGCCGCGCTCTTCGCCGCCCTGCCGAACCGGTTCTGGGGGGTTCTCACGAACCCGGTTCTGGTGGCGGTGCCTTTGTTCGTGTTCATGGGGGTGGTGCTGGAGCGATCCGGCATCGCAGAGTCGCTTCTGACCACGATGGGCCAGGTCTTCGGACGGCTGCGCGGGGGGCTGGCACTGTCGGTCGTTCTGGTGGGCGCGCTGCTGGCCGCCGCGACGGGCGTCGTCGGCGCCACTGTCGTCACCATGGGCCTTCTGTCGCTGCCCGCGATGATGCGCGCGGGCTATGACCCCAAGCTCGCCTGCGGAACCATCTGCGCGGCAGGCACGCTGGGGCAGATCCTGCCACCGTCGACGGTGCTGATCTTCATGGCCGACATCCTGCAGGGCGCCAATTCCGCCGCGCAACTGGCGCTGGGCAATTTCGCGCCCGACACGGTGTCGGTGGGCGATCTGTTCGCCGGCGCGATGATCCCGTCGCTGATCCTGGCGACGCTCTATGCGCTTTATGTCATCTGGCGCGCCATCGTCGCGCCGGAAACCTGCCCCCCCGTCGCCATGACGGCCGAGGAACGCGCAGGCCTTCTGTCGCGCGTCGTCTCTTCGCTGATCCCGCCGGTGACGCTGATCGTGGCGGTGCTGGGATCGATCGTGTCGGGCGTCGCGACCCCCACGGAAAGCGCGAGCGTCGGCGCCGTCGGCGCGCTCTTCCTTGCTGCGGTCAAGCTGCTTGCCGACGCGGTGCTGGGGGCCGAAGGCGACCCGCGCCGCGACCGTCAGCTGATGATCTTCTGGCTGGGTTTCCTCGCCGCACTTGGGATCGTGGCGGCCCTGTTCGGGGGCAAGGGGCTTTTGAACTTCATGCTGGTCGTGCTGGCGCTGGCGCTTGTCGCCATCGCGGCCTCGCCCAGCCGGGGCGGCGCCTACCTGCAGACCGTCTTCCGGTCCTCGCTCACCACCATGTCGATCACGTCGATGGTCTTCATCATCCTTCTGGGTGCCACCGCCTTCGCGCTGGTCTTCACCCAGATGGGCGGCGGCGAGATGGTGCGCAACTTCCTCGAAGGCATGCCGGACGGCCAGCCCGGGGCGCTCCTGATGGTCTTCCTGATCATCTTCGTGCTGGGCTTCTTCCTCGACACGTTCGAGATCCTGTTCATCGTCGTGCCGATCACCGCGCCGGTCCTGCTGATCATGGGGGTCGACCCGATCTGGCTGGGCGTGATGATGGGGGTTCTCTTGCAGACATCGTTCCTGACCCCGCCTTTCGGCTTCTCGCTCTTCTACCTGCGGGGCGTGGCACCCCGGACGATCACGACGCCGCAGATCTACCGTGGCGCCCTGCCCTTCATCCTGCTGCAGTTGGTGGCCCTTGGCATTCTGTGGCTTCTGCCCGAAACTGCCACCTGGCTCCCGAACGAGCTGTTCCGGTCGGATGCGCCGGGCAGTGACGGATCGGCCCCGCCGCCGGCCTTCGACGCCGATGGCGGCGGTGAGGACGAGTTTTTGTAGTGATCAGGTAAGTGATGCGTGACGTTCCCAGCCTCAGACAACTTGAATACTTCGTGGCGCTGGCCGAAACCGGAAGCTTCCGGGGTGCGGCCGAACAATGCGATGTCAGCCAGCCGTCATTGTCGATCCAGCTGTCCAACCTGGAAAAGCGGCTGGGTCAGACGCTCGTGGAACGCAGCCGCCCGGGCGTGATCCTGACCCCGGCGGGGCGCGAGGTGCACGAGCGCGCGCGCGCCATCCTCGCCGCCGCGCAGGATCTCGTGAACCGGTTCGAAGCGCCGCGCAATGGTCTGACGGGATTGATCCGCTTCGGCACCTCGGGGACGCTGGGGCCCTACATCCTGCCGCATGTGATCGCGCGGCTGCACGCGCGCCATCCCGACCTCGGCGTCTATATTCGCGAAGGCACCCCCGATGCCCTGACACAGGGACTGTCGCAGGGCGATTACGACATGATCCTGGTTCAGCTTCCGGTGCGCGGCGACATGATGGCGGTGCGGCTCTTCCGAGAACCGCTCGATCTTGTGGTGGCGCGCGACCACCCCTTCGCCACGCAGTCGCGGGTGCCGCGGACGGCACTCAAGGGCGAAACGGTGTTGTCGCTTGGCCCCGCCTTCGCGCTGCGCCAGCAGGTGGCCGAGATCTGCGAACAGAACGGCGCGCGCCTGCGCTCGGATTACGAAGGCACCAGCCTGCACGCCATACGCCTGATGGCCGGCATGGGTATGGGGGTGGCGTTCCTGCCTGCGCTCTATGTCCGCTCCGAAATCAGGCCCGACGACACCGACGTCGCGGTCATCCCGCTTGAGGGGCCACGCATCCTGCGCTCGGTCGGCCTTGTCACCCGGTCGAGCAGTCTGGACGAGACGACACCGCGCATCGCGCGCACCATCCAATCCGTCGCACGCGAACTCTTCGCCGGCACGCTGATCCTCGAAGCGGTCTGACCCGCGCTGCCGCAGCAGACCGCGCATCGGCAGAAAAGCCCCGCCGTCGGGGAAGACGCTGTCCGCGGTGACCGCGCGGTCAAGCCCGCGGGCGGCTTGACGGCACGGCCCCCGCGGCGCAGCCTGCCCCTCCCGAACACCGCGAGAGAGCCATGCCCAGACTGACCATCACAGCCGCCGAACTTGTCGCCCGCGCCCGTGCCCGCATCGACGAGATCTCGACCGAAGATCTGATCGCGCGCCACGGCGATCCCGACCTTGTCATCGTCGATATCCGCGATGTGCGCGAACGCCAGCGCGGCGGCTGGATCCCCGGGTCGGTCCACGCGCCGCGCGGCATGCTGGAATTCTGGGTCGATCCCGACAGCCCCTATTACAAGGACGTCTTCGGGCAGGACGGCAAGACCTATGTCCTGCACTGCGCCTCGGGCTGGCGGTCGGCGCTGGCGGCGGCGGCGCTGAATGACATGGGCTTTCCCGCCGCGCATCTGACGCACGGCTTCACCGACTGGGTGAAACAGGGCGGCCCGGTCGAGACCGCAGAGTGACAGCGCCCATCGACTATATCGCCCGCACGCGCAGCTATTACGCGGCGCTGGGTTATGGCGCGCCCTATGACTGGGCGCGCTTCGACGACGTACCCTTCGCGCCCCTGACGCGGCCCCTGTCCGACAGGGTTGTCGCCGTGGTGACGACCGCCGCGCCCTTCGATCCGGCCAAGGGCGATCAGGGTCCGCGCGCGCCCTACAACGCGGCGGCCAAGTTCTATGCGGTGACCGATCTTCCCGCCGACCCGGTGCCTGACCTGCGCATCTCGCATGTCGCCATCGACCGCGCGCACACCACCGCCGAAGACCCGGGCACATGGTTGCCGCTGGCGGCACTCGCGCGGGCGGCGGCGGCGGGCCGGGTGCGGGCGGCAGAGCGCGTCTTCCTTCTGCCCACCAACCGGTCGCAGCGCCACACGACCGGGGTGGACTGTCCCGACCTCGTGGCCCGGCTCAAGGCGCATGGCGTCGATGCCGCAATCTTCGTGCCGAACTGCCCCGTCTGCCATCAATCCTGCGCACTGGCCGCGCGCGCGACGGAAGAAGCGGGGATCGCCACCGTCATCATGGGCGCGGCGCGCGACATCGTCGAACGGGCCGGCGTCGCGCGCCTTCTGTTCAGCGACGTGCCGCTGGGCAATGCCGCAGGGCTGCCGGGGGATGTCGCGTCGCAGGACCGCGCGCTGGCCGAGGCGCTGTCGCTTCTGGAAGAGGCCAAAGGCCCGCGCAGCACGCAGGTGTCCACGCTCCTCTGGCCCGGCCCGCCCGACTGGCGCGAGGATTATTCCAATGCCGCGAAGCTCAGCCCGGAAGAGATCGCCCGCCGCCGGGCCGAATTCGACCGCGGCAAGGCCCGCGCCAGCGCGCTGCGCCGGGACATCGGAACCTGAGCGGTCAGCCGAAGGTGAATTCGGGCAACTTGCCGAAGGCGGTCTTCAGCGCCTCGCCCCAGCCGGTCGACACGGTCTGGTAATAGGGGTCATCGCGGTCCACGCGCGCCTGATGGGCGATCCGCATCCGGTCGCGTTCGACGATGACGTAATCCAGTGGCAGCCCCACCGACAGGTTCGACTTGATCGTGCTGTCGAAGCTCACGAATAGAAGCTTGATCGCGCTCTCGAAGGTCATCGCCGGCTCGTATGCCCGCACGAGGATCGGCTTGCCGTATTTCGTCTCGCCGATCTGGAAGAACGGGTTGTCATCCGAGGCTTCGATGAAGTTCCCTTCCGGGTAGATCAGGAACAGACGCGGCGGGTTGCCCTTGATCTGGCCCCCCATGATCATCGTCGCCTGAAAGGTCGCCGCGGCCTCCTGCTGGCCGCTGAGGTTGTCGGCGATCACTTCCTTGAGGGTGCGGCCCATCTCGCGGGCGACCTGGAACATCGACGGCGCATCGAGAATCGAGGGCCGCCTGTCGCCGGGCGCCTTCGTGCGTTCGTCCAGTAGACCGATCACCGCCTGCGTGGTGGCAAGGTTGCCGGCGGTCATCAGCGTGATGATGCGCTCGCCCGGCACTTCCCATGTGTGCATCTTCTTGGCCGTCGCGATGTTGTCGAGCCCGGCATTGGTCCGCGTATCCGCCATGAAGACGAGACCGCGATCAAGCAGCATGCCCACGCAATATGTCATAAGCTTCCGCCCGTCCTGCCCCTGCGCATCCGCGCCTTATTGTTCCACATTCAGCGTGACGCGCATGTGTTCGCGCCCCTTGCCGAACCGCATGCCAGATACCGGCGCCGCGCCCGGATAATCAAGCGCCGTCGCCACCCGGACATAGCGCGTATCGGGCGAAATGCCATTCGATACGTCGAACCCGACCCAGCCCAGCCCGTCCACATGCGCCTCGGCCCAGGCGTGGCTCGCATCCTGTTCGGTGCGGTCGTCCAACATGAGATAACCGCTCACGTAGCGGGCGGGATAGCCCAGCGCGCGGGCGGCGGCGATGAAGACATGGGCATGGTCCTGGCAGACGCCGTGCCCCGCCTCGACCACCGCCTCGGCGCCGATATCGGCTGAGGTCTGGCCCTTGTCGTATCGCACATGCTCCAGCACATGCAGCGACAAGGCATGCAGTGCGGCCAGATCGTCGTCAGGCCGGTCGAATGCAGCCACCAGCGCGCGCAGGCGCGGTCCTGCCTCGGTCAGGGGGGTCGTGCGCTGGAACAGCCACAGTGGCACGAAGCCGGTATGCCGGCCGACGACGCCCGCGGTATCGCGCACCTCGACCTCGCCCTGGCAGGTGACGGTGATCTCGCGAACGCCGGGATCGAAGCTGATCAGATCGACGCTGTTGGCGTGTTCGTCCTCGAATGACAGCTGCTTGCGACCGCCCTGGATGTCGATCTGCCAGGAGTGAACCGTCTGGGTGCTACGCGACTTCGGCCGCAGGCGCAGCTGCTGCAGCGCATAGGGCACCGGCGCATCGTAGCTGTAGGTCGTCGTATGCTTGATCTTCAGGCGCATGGGTTACTCATAGAACCTGTAGTCGATTTCGATCTGGCGACCCAGTTCCTGACTGTCCGCCAGAAATTCGGTGACGAATTCATGCAGGCCGTAATCGAAGATCTGGTCGATGGTGGTCGAGGCAAACCGGTCGCTCAGCCGCTGCACCATGGCATGGCTGGGCATCCGCTGGCCGTAATCCTCGGCCAGGTACTCGAGGTTGTCGGCGATCTTGCCATAGCAGAAGGACAGCGACCGCGGCAGCCGTTTGTCGAGGATGAGAAACCGCGCGATCTTGCGCGGATCGTATTCGCCTTCGTGCAGGGTCTGATAGGCGCGCACGGCCGATGTGGCGCGCAAAATCGTTTCCCACTGCACGTTGTCGGTGGCGGTGCCCACATGCATGATCGACGGCAAGAGGATGTAGTACTTCACGTCCAGCACCCGCGCGGCATTGTCGGCGCGCTCAAAAAAGGTGCCGATGCGGGCGAAGTCGTAGATGTCGTTGCGCACCATCGTGCCGTGCGTCGCGCCGCGCACATAGGCGCTGCGCTGGCGGACGATCTTCAGCACCTCGGGCAGGTCCTGCGATGCAACGGGCCGCGCCAGCGTGTCGCGCAGCACCATCCAGCATTCGTTGACGGCCTCCCACACCTCGCGGGTCAGTGCGGTGCGCACCATGCGGGCATTCGTGCGCGCGGTTTCCACCGACGACAGCACGCTGCCCGGATTGTCGGTGTCGCGCAGCAGGAAGTTGATGACCCGCGGGCCTTCCACCACCTCGTGCTTGCCGAGATAGGTGCCCAAAAGCCCCAGCGCCGTCAGGATCGAGGTCCATTCGCTTTCGGCCGCACTCGACCGCGTCATGGAAATCCGCAGCCCTGCATCGATCATGCGGGCCGCGTTCTCGCTGCGCTCCATATAGCGCATGAGCCAGAAGACACCGTTTGCGGTCTTGCCCAGCATGTCCCTAGTCCTCCAGCACCCAGGTGTCCTTGGTGCCGCCGCCCTGGCTGGAATTGACAACCAGCGACCCCTTCTTCAGCGCGACCCGCGTCAACCCGCCCGGAATGATCTCGACCCCCTGCGGAGAGGCGAGCGCGAAGGGACGCAGATCGACATGCCGCGGCGCAAGGCCCGCCCGCGTCAGAACCGGCACGGTCGACAGCGACAGCGTCGGCTGCGCGATATAATTGCCGGGCTTCGCTTCCAGCTTGCGGCGGAAGGCGGCCAGTTCCTTCTTCGATGCGGCCGGCCCCACCAGCATCCCGTAGCCGCCCGAGCCATGCACCTCTTTCACAACAAGTTCGTCGAGATGGTCGAGCACATAGGCCAGCGCATCCGCCTCCGAACAACGCCAGGTCGGCACGTTCTTCAGGATCGCCTGTTCCCCGGTATAGAATTCGACGATTTCCGGCATGTAGGAATAGATCGCCTTGTCATCGGCGATGCCGGTGCCCGGGGCATTGGCGATGGTGATGCCGCCCGCGCGATAGACATCGAGGATGCCGGGAACCCCCAGCATGCTGTCCGGGTCGAAGTTCAGCGGATCGAGGAAATCGTCGTCCACCCGGCGATAGAGCACGTCGATGGGCTGATAGCCCTGCGTCGTGCGCATCGCCACACGCCCGTCGATGACGCGCAGGTCGTGCCCTTCGACCAGTTCGACGCCCATCTGGTCGGCGAGGAAGGCATGTTCGAAATAGGCCGAATTGTGGATGCCCGGCGTCAGCACGGCCAGCGTCGGCGCCCCGTCGCAGACCGGCGGCAGGCTGGCCGACAGCGACCGGCGCAGGCTGCGGGGATAATGGCTCACCCCGCGGACGCGGTTGCGGCTGAAAAGCTCGGGGAACATGTGCAGCATGGTTTCCCGGTTTTCCAGCATGTAGGACACACCCGACGGCGTGCGCGCGTTGTCCTCCAGCACGTAGAATTCGTTCTCGCCCGTGCGGACAAGATCGGTGCCCACGATATGGGTATAGATGTTGCCCGGGGGTGCCACGCCGATCATCTGCGGCAGGAACGCCTTGTTCTGGGCGATCATCTCGACCGGCACGCGGCCCGCGCGCAGGATTTCCTGGCGGTGGTAGATGTCATGCAGGAAGGAATTGATGGCGCGCACGCGCTGTTCGATGCCCTTTTCCAGCACCGCCCATTCCTTGGCGGTGATGATGCGCGGCACGATGTCGAAGGGGATCAGCCGTTCGGTCTGATCTTCCATCCCGTAGACGTTGAAGGTGATGCCGGTCAGGCGGAACAACGCCTCGGCCTGGGTCGACTTGCGGCGCAGGTGGTTCACATCCTCGGTCGAGATCCAGGCGCAGTAATCGAGATAAGGATCGCGCGTTTCGTCCCCCGAAGGACCGCGCATCTCGTCGAAGAAGACCGGCTTGTCTGGCATGCTCTCTCCTTCTTCCGGACGCCCGCTGCTGGGCGATCACACCAAGGCCGCGCCGGGATTGCCAGCGCCCGCCAGCAGGCTCTGCCGCTTATCGGGCAGACCGGTGACCTGCATGGAACAGTTTGCACGAATTTTAGGCAGCGCGATGCCGTCAGTCATTCATCTCGATCCGGTCGAGATCATTGAGAAGGTCGAGAAGCGCCTCGAACCTGGCCGGGCCCATCCGGCTGCGCAGACGGTCGGTGATCGCGATGCTCCGCGCGAGGTTCTCGTCGATCAGGCGGATACCTGCGGGCGTGATTCTGATCACCTGCTTGCGCCGGTCGGTTTCATCGGCGGCCCGCAGGATCAGCCCCTTTTCGTCGAGCTTCTGCAGGATTCGCGTCAGGCTCGGCAGAAGAAGGCAGGCCTGTTCCGCGATTCGCGTCGGATCGAGAGGCCCGGCCTCGTGCAGAACCCGCAGGACGCGCCATTGCTGTTCGGTCACGTCCACATCCGACAACATGGCGCGGAACGGACCCATCACCTTTTCCCGCGCGCGCAACAGCGCAATGGGCAGGGAACGCGCCGTGGAAGGCAGGCTGGATACAACTGTCATGACGGGATATTGCCGCGAGCCAACATGTTAAGCAATGGCATCGGCGCAAATCGCTTGACCCGTCTCTGAATTTTAAATAACATGTTAATTAAATGGGAGGGAAATGGCGATGCCGCATATCCTGCTGGACTATTCGTCCAACATGGAAGACCGCACCGATATGGCGGTTTTGTGTGACGTGCTGCGCCGCGCCGCCATCTCAACAGGTGTCTTTCCCATGGCCGGGATCCGCGTGCGCGCGGTCCGCGTCGATCACGTCTCGATCGCCGACGGCAACCCGGATCACGGCTATATCGACGTCTCGGTGCGCCTGCGCGCGGGCCGCGACCTGTCCACCCGTCAGGCCGCCGCACAGGCGATCTTCGCCGCGGCCGAAGCACATCTGGCCCCTGCGATGGCCCGACATTCCATCGCGCTCTCGCTCGAAATGCGCGACATCGACGCGGACCTCTCGCCCAAGACAGGGACGATCCGCGATCATCTTTCCGTGGAGGGCTGACATGGCCGATCTCGACAGCAATCTCGCCCGGCTGACCCCGATCCTGACCCGCTTGGGGGAAACGGGTGTCATGAACCATATCGGTGGCGGATCGCGGCCCGCCCGGTCAGGGCAGGTATTCGAGACCCGCTCGCCCGTCGACGAAAGCCTGATCGCGCAAGTCGCCCGCGGCGACGCCGCCGATGTGGACGACGCGGCGCAAGCCGCACAGGCTGCCTTCCCCGCCTGGCGCGACATGGAGGGCGAGGCGCGCAAGAAACTCCTCCACCGCATCGCCGACGCGATCGTGGCGCGCGCCGACGATATCGCGGTGGCGGAAAGCTGGGATACCGGCCAGCCGATCCGCTTCATGGCCAAGGCGGCGCTGCGCGGCGCCGAGAACTTCCGCTTCTTCGCTGACCGTGCTCCGGGCGCGCGCGACGGGCGGATGCTGCCCTCGCCCACGCTGATGAACGTCACGACGCGGGTGCCCATCGGCCCCGTGGGCGTCATCACGCCCTGGAACACACCGTTCATGCTGTCGACCTGGAAAATCGCGCCGGCGCTGGCGGCGGGCTGCACGGTGGTGCACAAACCGGCCGAATTCTCGCCCGTCACCGCGAAGCTCCTTCTCGAAATCGCCGAGGAAGCCGGCCTGCCCCCCGGCGTCTGGAACATTGTCAACGGCCTGGGCGAAGAGGCGGGCCGCGCCCTGACCGAACACCCCCTGATCCGCGCCATCGCCTTCGTGGGCGAATCGAAGACCGGGAGCGCCATCATGGCCCAGGGCGCGCCCACGCTGAAACGCGTGCATTTCGAACTGGGCGGCAAGAACCCGGTGATCGTCTTCGACGACGCCGATCTCGACCGCGCGCTCGATGCCGCGATCTTCATGATCTATTCGCTGAATGGCGAACGCTGCACCTCCTCCTCGCGGCTACTGGTGCAGGACAGCATCGCCGACGGCTTCCTTGAAAAGCTGCGCGACCGCGTCGCCCGGATCCGCGTGGGCCACCCGCTCGACCCCGCGACGGAAGTGGGCCCGCTCATCCACGCCATACACCTGAAGAAGGTCGCCTCCTATTTCGAGATCGCAAAGGCCGACGGCGCCACCATCGGCGCGGGCGGCCGCGTCCTCGACGGCCCCGGCCATTACGTGGCCCCCACGCTCTTCGAGAACGCCACCAACGACATGCGCATCGCGCAGGAGGAAATCTTCGGCCCCGTCCTGACCGCGATCCGCTTCTCGACCGAAGACGCGGCGCTGCAGATCGCCAACGACATCCCCTATGGCCTGACGGCCTATGTCTGGACCAACGACCTCACCCGCGCGCTGCGCGTGACGGACAGGTTGGAGGCGGGCATGATGTGGGTGAACAGCGAAAACGTCCGCCACCTGCCCACCCCCTTCGGCGGGGTCAAGGCCAGCGGCATCGGCCGCGACGGGGGCGACTGGTCCTTCGACTTCTACATGGAGCAAACACACATCGGCTTCGCCATCGGCCAGCACAAGATCCCCAGACTCGGCGCCTGATCTTCTTCGGGTTCCAAGTATCCCGGGGAGCGCGAGGGGTGGAACCCCCCCCATCCCCACGCAAGACAGGAGCGCACCCATGCCCGTCCCCGCCCCGAACCTCTATCCGCCCTTCAACATCCTGCGTCTGTCCCATGTTGATTACGGCGTGACCGACCTTGCCGCCTCGCGCGCTTTCTACGCCGACACGCTGGGCCTGCAGGTCACCCACGAAGACGACACCCGCATCACCTTCCGCGCGATGGAGGAACGCGGGCACCATTGCCTGTCGGTGGTGAAGGCGGACAGGGCCGAGGTCTATGCGCTCGCCTTCAAGCTCTTCGACGAACCCGATCTCGACCGAGCACATGACTATTTCCACTCGCGCGGCCTGCCCGTCGAATGGGTGAGCCGCCCGCACATGGACCGCGTCCTGCGCACCCGCGATCCCTGGGGCATTCCGCTCGAATTCTACGTGAAGATGGACCGCCTGCCGACGATCCATCAGCACTACAAGCTCTACCGGGGCGTCAAACCGCTGAGGATCGATCACTTCAACATGTTCAGCGCGGACGTTGATGCATCCGTCGCCTTCTACAACGACATCGGCTTCCGTGTGACCGAATACACCGAAGATGACGCGAGCGGACGCGTCTGGGCCGCCTGGATGCACCGCAAGGGCGGCGTGCACGACGTGGCCTTCACCAACGGCCTCGGCCCCCGCCTGCACCACACCGCGTTCTGGGTCCCGACCCCGATGAACATCATCGACCTGCTCGACCTGATGGCGACCACGGGCTACGTCGCCAACATCGAACGCGGGCCGGGCCGCCACGGCATCTCGAACGCCTTCTTTCTCTATGTCCGCGACCCAGATGGTCACCGGATCGAGATCTATTGTTCCGACTACCAGACCTGCGACCCCGACCTCGAACCGATCCGCTGGAGCCTGACCGACCCGCAGCGCCAGACGCTCTGGGGGGCGCCCGCGCCGCGCAGCTGGTTCGAGGAAGGCAGCCTGTTCGCCGGTGTCGAACCGAAGCCCAGCGCGCTGACCGCGCAACCGATCATTGCCCCCTGACCATCCACGCGCCATTCCCTCTGTGAGGGGCGCGCGCCGACGGAGGATCGCAGATGAACCGGAACGCATGCAGACACGGCAGGGTTACCCGCACCCGACCGACCCGCCCGCCATTCCCTCTCCCCCGCGGGGGAGAGGGTCAGGGTGAGGGGGCGGCACCGCCGAAAGGACAGACATGAACTGGGACGAATTCGCCCATTGGGGCAAGCATATCGCGGACTGGGCGGCGGACTACCACAGGACGTTGCGCGACCGCCCCGTGCGGGCACAGACAGCCCCCGGCACCATCGCCACGCAACTGCCCGCCGCCCCGCCCGAAACCCCCGAGCCGATGAACGCCATCATGGCGGATTTCGAACGCATCGTGATGCCGGGCATGACCCATTGGCAGCACCCGCGCTTCTTCGCCTATTTCCCGGCCAATGCCGCGCCGCCATCCATGCTGGCCGAGATGTTGGTCACCACCATCGCCGCGCAATGCATGCTCTGGCAAACCTCGCCCGCCGCGACGGAGGTCGAAGGCGCGATGATCGACTGGCTGCGGCAGGCGCTGGGTCTGCCGCAGGGCTTCGCGGGTGTGATCCAGGACAGTGCGTCGTCCGCCACACTTTCGGCCGTGCTCACCATGCGCGAACGCGCGACGGGCTGGCGCGGCAACCGCGAGGGGCTGTCGGGCATGGGCCGCCTGCGCATCTATTGCTCGGACCAGGTGCATTCCTCGATCGACCGCGCCTGCTGGGTTGCGGGCATCGGGCAGGAGAACCTCGTGAAGATCGGCACGCGCCCGGGCGGCGACTACGCGATGGACACGGACGCACTGCGCCAGCGCATCGCCGAAGACCGCGCGGCGGGCCATGTCCCCGCAGGCATCATCGCGATCACCGGCGGCACCGGCATCGGCGCGTCGGACGTGCTGGCAGAGGTGCTGGAGGTGGCCCGGGCCGAAGACCTCTACACCCATCTCGACGCAGCCTGGGCCGGGTCGGCGATGATCTGTCCCGAATACCGCGACGCCTTCTGGCAGGGCGTGGAGGGCTTCGACAGCATCGTCTTCAA
>CAZNMV010000012.1:0-10283 GCA_964573835.1 uncultured Aestuariivita sp.
ACGACCTTGATCGGATCGGTGGACTCGGGAACCGATTGCCCGGAAGCAACGGATGCGGATGCGATAAGGGTCGTGGCAACCAGAGCTGACTTGAGCGTCGACAACATGACTTCCTCCCAGAAATTGACGATTTTGCCTCCGCCTTGAGTGGCAGAGTTGATGGTTTCTCCATTTCAGTTTAACTTACCGTTGGTCAGTTTTTTATGTCAAGGGATTAACACCTGACCATTGGATTTATCATGCCTTACTCAAACCCGGCGTACTGCTCTGCCCCCGACGTTCAGTGAACTTCGATCTCTTCATGGTCCGGTCCTCTCTTTGGGCCGGACTCCAGCGTCAGGTGGAGGAGTTATCGGGGGTCAGAGCAGGACTATGGCACGTCTTTGAATGGTACGAAGACTTGCCCGAGGCACGGCAGTCTGTTCGTCAGATCGCAGACCATCTGACGCGGGCCTTGGCCGGTGACTGAAGATCAGCGCGCCAATGCAGTGTCAAGAAATGCGCGCGTTCCCAGTGCGATACGCGCCACGTTCTCGATTTTTGTCCGGGCAGCCTGATGCTTGTGCATGCTGTCATCATCCTTTGGCAGAAACCGCATCAGGATGTACTCAAGGTCGCCGATTGCACGGGCGCTATCGAGCGCGTCGACCCGAGAGCCGACCCGCACCCAAATGCCGTCAATCAACAGGTTGAGCTGGCGCGCGATGATCTTGGCTTCGGCACTTGGAACAAAGTGCTTCAACTCATGCGAAAAATTGCTGGACACTCGCGCGTAGTTGGCGATCTGCACGCGTTGGCATGCCCTGTTATGGGGAACCTCTGCCATAAGCGATACCCATGCCTGGCAGACTGCCTGATTGAAGATCGACTCATGAAAGTTGGCGATGATGATGGCCCAAAGCCGTTCGTAGGGCGTATCGGCGTGCCGGTAGAGTTCAACCAGCGACGTGCTGAGCATGCCATTGGTCCGGCGGATCACGGCCTCAAGCAGAGAGCTCTTGTCCTTGAAATGGTGCAGGACAACACCTTTGGAAACGCCTGCAATCTCGCCGACCTTCTCAAGTGTCGTCCCGCGCAGTCCATAAAGGACCACAGCCTCGAATGCCGCCTTTGAGAGTTCAGCACGTCGGATCGTCCGGATCGACCTTGATCGCAATTGGCAGGTTCCTTCTTCAGTTTGTACCTCCGGACTGGGCATCCCGAACGGTTCAACCTTGTCCAACCAATGTAGTCAGAAACTTACCCAAAGAAAAGAACCTGACCGTGCCGTCGCTCCGGGAACCTCTTTGGCGTGCCGGGCCTCCAGCGACGCGCCTCCCCCGACCAATACGGTCAGGATGGCGAAGGCGAAGGCGGTCAGACCAAGTGACGACCAGTAGTGAAACCGCCTGATGATGACCCCGGCCCGCTCCAGAGCCCGGCGCAGCCTCTGGCGCCGGTTCGTGGCGGGGGTCGGCGTGGTGCAGGATGCCCCCTCCTGACGGGATCGCGATGTGCCAGGTTGGGAGCGGCGCGGACATCCCGGCCTCCTGCTCCCTCAGCGTCGCGATGATCTGCTCTGCCGCGAACCTTGGTCGCGTCATTGTCCGTCGCCTGAATAAAACGGGCTCTACCTCAAACTGGAGAAGGACAGACGCGACGACGGGGCCCCGTGCGACACGGTTTGACGGCCGAGCGCGGCGATGATCAGGGCAAACAACTTCCGCCCGCCTGACCGGGATGCCCCCGCCCCCGCAGTCGTGACCCTAGCGTATGATCACAGCGCCGGATCGTTCCAGCTCCGCGATGCGATCCGTCGGAAATCCATACTCGGACAGGATTTCGCGCCCGTGCTGGCCAAGCGTCGGGGCGGGTCGGGTGACGCCCCCCGGTGTGCGGCCGAATTTCACCGGCAGACCGATGGCCTTGACAGGGCCGGCGACGGGATGGTCGGTCTCCACGATCATCTCCCGGGCAAGCGCCTGTTCATCCCGGTGCATTTCGGAGACGTTCATGACCGGCCCCGCGGGCAGCCCGGCCTCGTCCATCAGGCGCAGCCACTCCTGCGTATCGCGCGTCTTGAGATGCTCCTCGAGGATCGGCACGAGTTCGGCAAGATGTGTGATCCGGTCCGCATTGCTGGCAAACCGCGGATCATCCCCAAGCTCACGCGCCCCGATGACCTCGAGCAACCGCAACCAGTTGCGCTGGTTGGCGGCACCGATATTGATCCAGCCGTCGCGCGCCCGGAAGGACTGATAGGGCGCATTCAGAGGATGCGCCGAGCCAAGAGGGCCAGGCGCCTTGCCGGTCGCGAAGGCGATGGCCGATTGCCAGTAGGTCAGGGAGATGCCCGCCTCGAACAGCGAGGTATCGACCATCTGCCCCTGCCCCGTGGCCTGCGCGTTGGAATAGGCCGCGACGCAGCCCAGTGCCGCGAGAAACCCCGCCGTGATGTCGGCGATGGGCGCTCCGGGCTTGACCGGCGGACGACCGGGCCCTTCGCCGGTGATCGACATCAGCCCCGACATGCCCTGCGCGATGAGATCGAACCCGCCGCGTTCGGCATAGGGCCCGCTCCGGCCAAAGCCGCTGATGGCGCAATAGACCAGCTTGGGATTGCGCGCGCGCAGTGTCTCGTATCCGAGGCCAAGCCGGTCCATCGTGTCGTGGCGGTAGTTCTCGACAACCACATCGGCGCTGTCGAGAAGCGTCCGCAGCACATCCACGGCGGCCGGATCCTTGAGGTTCAGCGCGATGCCGCGCTTGTTGCGGTTCAACATCATGTAGGCCGCACTTTCGCCCGCGATGTCGGGGGGAAGAAAGCGGCGGCTGTCGTCGCCATCGGGCTTTTCGACCTTGATGACATCGGCCCCCATGTCGGCCAGCATCATTCCGCAGACGGGGCCGGCCATGATATGGGCCAGTTCGATGACCTTCATTCCCGCGAGGGGGCCACGCGTGGTCATGTTCCGCTCCACTCCGGCTTGGTCTTGCTCAGGAACGCTTCCAGCCCGTGCTTGAAATCGCGGCTCATGTAGCACATCGCGATCAGGTCGCTGTCTTCGATGGCCAGTGCCGCCCGGTTGCGGCGCATGGCTTCCTTGGTCGCGCGCAGCGTCAGAGGCGCCATGCCGGCAAGCTGGTCCGCGAGGTCCGCGGCGCGCGCCAAGAGCGCCGCCTCGTCCGGCAGGATTTCCGAGATCAGACCCGCGGCCTGCGCCTCGTCGCTGCCCATCAGGCGCGCCGTGAAGATCATCTCGCGCACGCGCCCCGCGCCCAGAAGTTCGCTCAGCCGCGCCAGATTGCGGGCATTGAGGCAATTCCCGAGCGTCCGGGCGATCGGAAAACCGAATTTCAGCGCCGCGCTGGCGATGCGGACATCACAGGCCGCAGCAATCGACGCGCCGCCCCCGGTGCAGGCCCCATGGATCGCGGCCACGGTCGGGACCGGGCAGCGCTCCACGGCAGTCAGCACGCGGTCGATCTCGGCCTCGTAGTCCAATGCGTCCTGCGCCGTCTCGAAGGCCCGGAACTGCGTCATGTCGGTGCCCGCCGCGAAGGCCTTGCCGCCCGCGCCCGAGACGACCATCGCGCGGACCGAGCCGTCAGTGGGCATCCCGTCGCACAGCCGGGCCAGTTCCTTGTACATGTCGAAGGTCATGGCGTTGCGCGCCTCGGGGCGATTGAACGTCACCCAGAGCGTCGTGCCCCGCTGCTCCGACGTGATGTCGCTGGTCATGTCGCGATAGTCCTCCCGAATGCTGGATGTTCTTCTGTCCGCGGGCGCGGTGCCGCGCGGCCGGTCAATCCCCGTCCGCATCCTCCGGACCGGCTTCGATTGCCCTGATATGGGCCGCGTATTTGTTCATCATGTGGATCTTCATAAGGCGGCCCAGACCCTCGCAATCGCGGTCGCGCAGCTTTTCCATCATCTGCTCGTGTTCCTGAATGGCCTGCGACCAGCGCTCATCCGACAGGTTGACCATGAAGCGCGCCCGGCGCACGCGGGACGCGAGAAGGCGGTGATGCGTCTCGAGGATGTCGTTGCGCGCGCCGGCGATCAGGGCGTTGTGGATGTCCTGATTGGCCCGAAAATAGGCTTTGCGATCCTTCGCGATGTAGGCCTTGATCATGGCGTCGTGGCGCTGCTCGATCCATTCGATCTCGTTGTCGGACAGATTGCGGCAGGCCAGTTCGCCGGCCAGCTCTTCCAGCACAGCGATGATCGGAAAGGTCTTTTCCAGTTCTTCACGCGTCACCGTGGCCACGCGCGCACCGCGATTGGCCTGCAACACGACAAGCCCCTCGGAGGCCAGCACCTTGAGCGCCTCGCGCAGCGGCGTGCGCGACACGCCGAAGGCTTCGCACAGGTCCTTTTCGGGCACTTTCTCGCCGGGTTTCAGCGCGTCCTCGACGACAAGGTTGCGCAGCCGGTCGACCAGTTCCTCATGCAGTGTGGGGCGGTGGATGGTTTCGGCCAGAGGCATCGTGTCCTCCTATCGGGAAAGGGTCTGGTCGAGCAGACGTGCGACATGGATCGCGCGGCGCGGCGTGCCGTCGGCGATCTGGTGCCGGCACGAGGTGCCGTCGGCGACGACAATGGCATCGCCGGGGGCCGCTTCGAGCGCCGGGAACAGATCGAGATTGGCCATCTTCAGCGACACATCGATGGTATCGGGCGCGTAGCCGAAGGCGCCTGCCATGCCGCAGCACGAACTTTCGATCAGGGTGACATCCGCCCCCGGAATGCGCCGCAGGAGATCGAGCATCGGCGTCACCGCATCCTGCGCCTTCTGGTGGCAATGGCCATGCACATAGATCGGCCGGTTCAGGGGCGTCATCGGAAGATCGGCGCACTTGCCGAGGAACTCCTCGAAGGTGTGGGTTGCGGCGGCCAGCGCCTCGGCCTCCGGTCCCGGGCACAGCGCCAGAAACTCATCGCGGAAGGTGAGGATCGACGACGGCTCCAGGCCCACGACCAGAACACCGCGCGCCACCGCGTCGCGGGTCGCGTCGATCACGCGGCGTGCCTCGGCCCGCGCCTCGTCGACGCAGCCGATCGCAAGCAGCGTGCGCCCGCAATCGAGCGCGCGGCCGCTGCCATCCTTCGCAACCGCGACGCTCAACCCGGCGGCGCGCAGCACACGGCAGGCGGCGCGCAGGTTCTCGGGCTCGAAATACCGGTTGAAGACATCGGCGAAGAGCAGCACCTGCGGATGCGCATCCTGCGCCTCGTCATCGCGGAACGGGTCCGAGGACCACACCGGCAGGTCGCGGCGATGGGAAATTCCGGTCATCCGTTCGGTCAGCCGGCGCACCGGCCCGAGACGGTTGCGCAGGTTCATCAGCCACGCAAACCGCGCCGCCGTCGGCGCATAGCGCGGCAGATAACCGATCAGCTTGTCGGCCAGCGTCAGGCCCTTTTCGCGCCGCCGCGCGGCCAGCACCTCGATCTTCATGCGCGCCATGTCGACGCCGGTGGGGCATTCGCGGCGGCACCCCTTGCAGGACACGCAGTATTTCATCGTGTCCGCCATCGCGTCCGAAGTCAGGCCGCCGGGCATCTGGCCGCTGATGGCGAACCGCAGCGTGTTGGCCCGCCCGCGCGTGGCGTCGCGTTCGTTGCGCGTGGCCCGGAACGACGGGCACATGACGCCGCCCTTGAGCTTGCGGCACGCGCCGTTGTTGTTGCACATCTCGACCGCGCCCTGAAAACCGCCCGCGGCGCCGGGCCATGCGGACCAGTCAAGGGCGGTCTCGAAGTCGGGAACCGCATAGTTCGGGCCATAGCGGAAGACCCGGCGGTCATCCATCGCGGGGGCATGAACGATCTTGCCCGGGTTCATCAGGCCATGGGGATCGAAGCGCGCCTTCACCTCCTCGAAGGCCGAGACGATGCGCTTGCCGAACATCTTTTCATGGAATTCCGAACGCACGATCCCGTCGCCGTGTTCGCCGGAATGCGAACCCTTGTAGTGCTTCACGAGGTCGAACGCCTCTTCGGCGATGGCGCGCATGGTGCGGACATCCTTGTCCTGACGCATGTTCAGCACCGGGCGCACATGCAGGCACCCGACCGAGGCATGGGCATACCATGTCCCCTTGGTGCCGTGGCGGGCAAAGATGTCGGTCAGCCCTTGGGTGTATTCGGCAAGATCGGGCAGTGCGACGGCGCAGTCCTCGACAAAGGAAATGGGCTTGCCCGCTTCCTTCATCGACATCATCACGTTCAGCCCCGACTTGCGGTACTCAGTGATGGCACCCTGCAGCGCGGTGTCGACTACGGGCACGACGCCGCCCCAGGCCTGTCCGGTGCCGGTGAAGGAGAACCCGATATCCCCCATCAGCTGCGACAGCTCGGCCAGCTTGGCGGCGTTGGCTGCCCCGCTGCCTTCGGCGAACTCCACCAGCAACAGCGCCGCGGGATCGCCCTCGACGAAAGCCTCGATCGTCTTGCGGAAGAGCGGAATGTCACGGCCCAGCGCAATCATCGTGTCATCGATCAGCTCGACCGCCTGCGGGTTGAGCCTGACAAGATGCTGGGTCGCGTCCATCGCAGAGTAGAAGGTCGGGAAGTGGCACACCCCGATCACCTTCTCGCCCTGCAGATGGGCAAGGCTGAGCTCGATCTCGGTGAAATAGGCCAGCGTGCCCTCTGAGCCGACCAGGAGATGCGCCATGTTCACATCATTGCCCACCAGCGCGTCGATGTTGTAGCCGCCCACGCGGCGCTGCACCTTGGGAAAGCGCGCGTCGATCTCGTCGGCCTCGCGGCGCCCCAGCGCGCGCATGTCGGCCACCAGACCGGCATACGGCCCCGGTTCGGGTTCGGCCCCGTTGAACCGCGCCTTCGTGCCGTCCGGCAATATGGCCGAGATGGCGCGGACATTGTCGCGCATGATCCCGTAGCGCAGGGATTTCCCGCCCGAGGAATTGTTCGCCGCCATCCCCCCCAGCGTGCAGCGCGACGCGGTCGAGGGATCGACCGGGAACCACAGCCCATGCGGCTTGAGCGCGCGATTGAGCTCGTCCAGCACAAGACCAGGCTGCACCCGGGCCGTCAGGTTTTCGGGGTCGATGTCGAGGATGCCGTTCAGGTGCCGCGTGTTGTCGAGAACGACCGCACGGTTCACCGTCTGGCCGCATTGCGAGGTGCCCCCGCCCCGCGGCAGGATCGGCACCTCGTCTTCGCGGGCGACCTGCATCGCCGCCTGCACATCTTCTTCGCTGCGCGGGATGACGACGGCTTCCGGCACCATCTGATAGATCGAGGCATCGGTGGCGTAGCGTGCGCGCGCAGCGGACTCGGTCATAACCTCGCCCGAGACGGCGGCGCGCAGACGGCTGCCTAGACGTATGTTCTCACGCATCAGTCGAAACACCTCCGCACGGCTCGGGCCGCAGGCCGCGGGGCCAAGTTTTTTTGTTGACTGAATTATGAATTCATAATTACGGTTTTACAACAAGCAATCGCGGCGTCCTCGACTCATGGTGCCGAACAGAGGAAAGGGATGCTATGCGCCAGGCTGGTAGACATTTCTTGCAGATCCCGGGGCCGAGCGCGGTTCCCGACCGCATTCTCAGCGCCATCGGTCAGCAGACCATCGACCACCGGGGCCCGGATTTCGCCGCGGTCGGCCTGAAGGCGCTCTCGGGCATGCAATCCATCTTCAAGACGAAGCAACACGTCTTCATCTTCCCGTCTTCCGGAACCGGGGCATGGGAAGCGGCGCTGGTGAACACCCTGTCCCCGGGCGACAAGGTCCTGATGTTCGAAACCGGGCATTTCGCGACGCTTTGGAACAAGATGGCGCGCAAGATCGGTCTGGAGCCCGAGTTCATCGAAGGCGACTGGCGCGGCGGGGCCGAGCCCGATCGCATCGAGGCCCGCCTGCGCGCGGACACACGCCACGAGATCAAGGCGGTCTGCGTCGTCCACAACGAAACCTCCACGGGATCGGTCTCGCCCATCTCGGAAGTGCGCAAGGCCATCGACGCGGCGGGCCACCCTGCCCTTCTGATGGTCGATTCGATCTCGGGCCTCGCCTCGATCGACTTCCGCTTCGACGAATGGGGCGTGGATGTCTGCGTATCGGGGTCGCAGAAAGGTCTGATGCTGCCGCCGGGGCTGAGCTTCAACGCGGTCAGCGACAAGGCGCTCGAACATGCCAAGTCGGTGACGATGCCGCGCAGTTACTGGGACTGGCACGACATGGTCGGGCCGAATGCCACCGGGTATTTTCCCTACACGCCGGGCACCAACCTGCTCTACGGCCTGAACGAGGCCATCGACATGCTGCACGAGGAAGGTCTCGACAATGTCTTCGCGCGCCATGCCCGTCACGGGGCCGCGACCCGCGCTGCCGTGCGCACATGGGGTCTCGAGGTGCTCTGCGCACGGCAGGGGCAGGAATCGGGCGTGCTGACCGCCGTCATGGTGCCGCAAGGCCACTCGGCCGACGCGTTCCGGGCCACCACGCTCAAGCATTACGACATCTCGCTGGGCAATGGCCTGTCCAAGGTCGCCGACAAGGTATTCCGCATCGGTCATCTGGGCGATTTCAACGACCTGATGCTGATGGCGACGCTGTCGGGTGTGGAAATGGGTCTCGCCAAGGCGGGAATCCCGCATCAGCGGGGGGGCGCGCAAGCCGCCCTGGAATATCTGAAGGAGACGACAGAAGAGCGGTTCGCCGCCGAATAACGCCCGGGAGGGGCAAATAGGGAGGAAACACCATGAAAGTTAAAGCAACGATACTGGCCAGTGTGGCCGCAATCGCCATGCCGCTCGCTGCCAGCGCGGCGGACCTGACGCTGCGCTTCGGCCATGTCGGCAACCCGGGTTCGCTGTTCGAAGCCTCGGCCAATGCCTTCGCCGAATGCGCCAACGGCAAGCTGGGCGACCGCGCCGAGGTCCAGACCTTCGGGTCAAGCCAGCTTGGCAATGACCGCGAGCTTTTGCAGAAACTCAAGCTCGGCCAAGTCGATTTCTCACTGCCGTCGTCGATCATGTCGTCGGTCGCACCGGAATTCGGCGTGTTCGAGATGCCCTACATCGTGCAGGATCGCGACCACATGCGCCGCATCCAGTCCGAAGTCGGCGGTGTCTTCCAGGACGCGGCGCTGGCCGAAGGCTATCGCATCATCGGGTACTTCGAAAACGGCTTCCGGCACATCACCAACAACGTGCGCCCGATCAACGTGCCCGCGGATCTGCAGGGCATCAAGCTGCGCACACCGAACGGCGAATGGCGGGTGAAGATGTTCCAGCTCTACGGCGCCAATCCGACGCCGATGGCCTTCTCGGAAGTGTTCACCGCGCTGCAGACCAACGTCATCGACGGGCAGGAGAACCCCTACGCGCAGATCGCGTCGGCCAAGTTCCAGGAAGTGCAGAAGTACCTGTCGATCACCGGACACGTCTACACCCCGGGCTACGTGCTCGTCGCGGAAAGCCGCTGGCAGCGCCTTCCCGAAGACGTGCGCGCCGATCTGGAAGCCTGCGGAGCAGAAACCCAGAACTTCGTCTACGATCACGCGGCGAAGCTGGAAAACGAGCTTCTGCAGGTGATCCGTGACGCGGGCGTGGAAGTCAACGAAGCAGACAAGGCGGCGTTCATCGAAGCCTCCGCGCCGATCTACACGGAATTCTCCGACACCGTCGAAGGCGGCGCGGCCCTGATCGAGCGCATCCAGAACCTCGCATCCGGGTCCTGAACGGACAAGGCGCAGGGAGGCGGGATCGCCCCCCTGCACCATCTGCGTCCACCTGACGTCACAGCCTAATCCCAGGTCACCGGGCCCGTCGCCCGGCCGGAGCCATTCATGCTGAACGCGCTGCGCAAGTTCTTCGAGGTCGTGCTCGAATATTTCGTGATCTTCCTGATGGTGATCCTGACGGTCATCGTGGTGGTCGCGGTCATCTACCGCCTGCTGGGGTCCAGCCTTGCCTGGTATGACGAGGTCGCAGCCATCCTGCTGGCCTGGATCACCTATTACGGCTCGGCCCTCGCGGTGCTGCGCCGCCGCCACATCGGCTTCGACAGCGTCCTGCTGTCGATCCCGATGCCGACACGCAAGTGGGCGGTGCTGCTGGCCGAAGCGATCACCGCCGGGTTCTTCATCCTGCTGGCCTGGGCCGGGTTCACCGTTCTCACGGTGCTGGGTGGCATGTCGCTGACCTCGCTCACCTGGGTCCCGATCAGCTTCACACAATCCGTGATCCCGATCGGCGCCGTTCTCTTCCTCATCTGTCAGGCGCTCAGCCTTCCGGAATACTGGAGCAAGACGGCGGCGGGCAT
>CAZNMV010000012.1:10383-21168 GCA_964573835.1 uncultured Aestuariivita sp.
GCGGCGGGCATGATGGGTGTCGCCTACTACTTCGCGGTCCGTTACGACCTTCCGCGCGAAGAGGCGTTCTCGGGCCGCCGCCTGTGGACGACCTTCGTCGACGCGCTGCCGACCTTTGCCCTGCCGGTCATTATCCTCGGCGGCATCTTCGGCGGCTATGTCACGGCCACCGAAGCGGCCGGCCTCGCGGTGCTGGCGGCCATCGTTATCAGCCTCTGGTACCGTCAGGTCGATCTCAGGCACCTCAAGCGCGCGATGCTCGACGGTGGCATGCAGACCGCCGTGGTGATGCTGCTGGTTGCCGCATCCGTGGTCATGGGCAGCTTCCTCACCCGTGCGCAATATCCGCAGGAGCTTGCCGCGGCGATCCTGAACATCACCGACAACAAGTGGGTCGTGCTGCTGATCCTGAACTTCTTCTTCCTGGTCATCGGCTTCTTCCTGCACTCGGCCGCCGCGATCATCCTCGTGGTGCCGATCGTCATCCCGCTGATCGACGCGGTGGGGATCAACCCGATCCATTTCGGGCTGGTGGTGACGCTGAACCTTGCCATCGGACAGCAGACGCCGCCCGTCGCCAGCGTTCTGATCACCGCCTGCGCGGTGGCGCGCGCCAATATCTGGGACGTGACCAAGGTGAACATCTACTTCATCGCGGTGCTGCTGACTGTGCTCTTGATGTGCACCTACATTCCTTCGATCCCGCTCTTCCTCGTGGATTACTTCTACGGCTGAGACACGGACGGCCCCGTTGCGACGCCAACGGGGCCGCGGTGCCCGGCCGGGGTCGGTCGGGCAAGCGGCCGCACCTGTCCCCCGGCGGCGGCCTTGGTGAACGGCACGTCAGAGATCGCGCCACAAGGGCAGCCCGATCCGCTGCGCCTTTCTGTGGTGCAGCCAGGCAAAGCCGACAGACAGGGCCAGCATGACGGCGACAAAGACCAGCGGCCCTGCCCCGATCATCGCGCGGACAGCAACGGGAGGATGCCCGGTCGCGACAGCGATCATCGCGGCACACCCGACAAGGACGGTCAGCATGACGAAGGCGAAAGCGGTCAGCCCCGGGAGGGACCAGTAGTGCAACGGCGGCACGATGATCCCGGCCCGGGCCAGTGACCGGAAGACCGGCGCATAGGCATGCGATCCCGTCACGCCGCCCCGCTCCAGATGCAGGAGCGCGCGGCGCAGTCTGTCGTGCCCATCCGGTTCCTGGACGGGCATCGTCGCCGCATGGCGCGCAAGACGGTCTTCTAAGCGCCTGTCGGACATGCCCGGTTTCCCTGTTCAAGCGGTCGATCACCAAAGCCGTCTACAGGAAAACCTTGACCATCCTTGGCCGGAAGCATGGCACATCACGTCCGGACCGCCCCCTGCCCCACCGGAGGTGCGCAGCCCGGGCCCCGGTCAGACCCCGCCGCTGCGCTCCAGTTCGTGGTTGCGCGCGGCCCGGAACAGGCTCAGCGCCGTGTCGCAGGGGCAATGCCGCGACACCGGGTGCGGCCCGGCGGGCATCGGGTCGGGAAGCGTCCAGTCCATGAACAGCCGCCCCGCGCAAAATTGGAACGGATAGATTTCCTCGGCGAGGATCATCCCGGTTTTCGCAAGGCGGCTTCCGCGGGCATGGCCATCGCCGGCATCGGACATCAATTCGATATTGGCATCGCCCGACAGGATGTCACGGTGCATCCACGACACCGCAGCGCGCGTCACATCGTCAAGTGCTGCAAAGGGCGGCGGCGTCTCGATCAGGATGCCGCCGTCGCGCGCCACGGCATAGGGCAGCAGGAACCACAGGCTTTCGCCCGACCGCCAGGCCCCGGTGCGCAGATCCTCGGCCCCCCGATCATAGGCGGCTGCAAGGCCCGGGTCCGGATGGTGACGCGCAAGCGCCGTCCCGACGCTTTCGTCGGGGTCGACGCGCGGCGTCCGCTCGGCCAGCGCGGACTTCCACGTCGCGTGATCCTGCGCGATCCATCCCAACTGGTCGCGGTTCCTCGCGACGATCTCCGCGATCTTCTGCCGTGGCAGGACATAGGGCGAAGTGATGCTGACGAGGATGCGCTTGCCGTCAAGGTCGAGGTGGTCGGGATCGGCCACCCCCTTTTCGGCCAGCAGAAGAAGGACCCGGTGATGCACACGGACACGGATCCAGTCGGCAGCCGAGAGATGGGGAAAGATGTGGCGCTGCGCCTGCGGGGGGATCGGTGCCTGCATACCGTTGGGATGGGCGATGCGCCTGCACTCGGCCGCGAAGGCGCGCGCCTCGTCCCAGAAAGCGGGATTTTCAGGCCCGCCGCCTCCGTTTCGGCCTTTTCTCCAGAACATGCCCATGGGTCGGTACCTTCCGCAACCTCGTCACCGGTCGGGAATGTGCATCCTCAGTGGCCCCGGAACGGGGCCTGCAAAGGGCAATTTCAGGGCATGTTCGCCCGGGGCGTCGGTTCATGCCCCTTTGGGCAAGGGGACAGGCGCCGTCGTCAATGCGCGCCGCACTAGAATTCAGTCGTGAGACTGATCCAGAGGGTGCGGCCGTTGATGACGGTGCCATGCACAGCATCGCTGATGGAGACATCGCCGACATTGTGGACCGCCGCCCGCAGTGCCACGCTGTCATTGATGGCAAACGCCGCCCCCAGATCGACGGTGGTATAGCCCTGATGAGTGTTCGGCACGAGGCCGCGCCCGGTGCTGCTGATCGAGATGCTGTCGCCGGTATAGGCCGCACTGGCCCAGAGTTCGAGACTGTCGATGGGCGTCTGCCAGTCGAGCCGCAGGCTCGCCTGATGGTCCGGCGTGCGGGCAAGGGGCAGCCCCTGCAGCCCGGTCTCGTTGGTCAGGCGCTCGCTGTCGGTGTAGCTGTAGGAGGCGGTCAGTTGCAGATCGGGCGTGACCTCGAACTCTCCGCTCAGTTCGAGACCCCGGACCTCGGCGCGGCCGACATTGTAGTATTCGAACAGATCGTAGCCGGTGCCGTTGAGCGTGATCCGGCGCCCGGTATCGCGGCTTTCGATGCGGTTCTTCAGATCGGTGTGAAACGCCGTGGCGGTCAGGTTCATGCGGGCGGTCTGATAGCGCAGGCCGATCTCGTAGCTGGTGCTTTCCTCGGGGCGCAGGGTCGGCGTGCCTTCGATCACGGCGCGGCCTCGATTGGTGGTGAGGTAATAGCCCGCGACCGATTGGCGGAGCTCGGGCGTGAGATACCCGCCCGCCACGCCGCCGGTCAGGAACACCCCGTCGGCGACTTCCCAGACTGCGTAAACCCGCGGCGTCAGCTCGCCGCCGAAGCGTTCATCCTCGGTATAGCGCAACCCGGACGTCACCGTCAGGCCGGGCGCGATCTCCCACAGATCCTCGGCGAAGAGCGCCCATTGCAGGTTGGAAAAGCTGTAGGCCACGTTGTCGGCAAGCCCGGGGTTGAAATCGGTCAGGTCCGCGTCGAAGACCTGCAGACCCAGTGTCAGATCATGCGTCCCGTTCCAGCTGAACGCCTGCGAACCACGGGCGTTCAGGATCGTGTTCACGATCTCGGGCCGCCGGAGCGAGCCGTCGGTTTCCCGGCTGGCGGTCTCGCGCGAGAGGTCGGCTTCCACGTTCCAGCCGCCGATGACGCCGTCATACCCCAGGACCGTCGTGGTCCGGGCGTTCAGCCGCGGATCGGTGTCGATGCGGGTTCTGCCATGCTCGGCGTAGACGTCGGTCTCACCGTCGATGGCCCATGTCAGCCGGGCGCTCAGGTCCTGCAACTCGCGGTCTCCCGGGCCGCGCGGCTGCTGCGAGGCGCTGCGGTCCAGCGACCGGCCCCAGAGTTGCAGCCCGAGCCGGTCGCCCATCAGCGGACCGCTCAGGTAGAAGGAATACTGCCGCTGCGAACTGTCCTCGTCGCTTTCGGGCACGGTCACTTCGGCGGTGAAGGAACCGGTCCATTCCGACGCGACGGGCCGGGTGATGATGTTGATGACCCCGCCCATGGCGTCCGATCCATAAAGCGAGGACATCGGCCCGCGCACGATCTCGATCCGCTCGATCGCGGCGACGGGGGGCATGAAGAACTGGTCCACCCCGCCGGCCGCGTTGGTGCGCGACTGGCGCGTGCTGATGCGGCGCCCGTCGATCAGAAGAAGCGTGTATTCCGACGGCATGCCCCGCATGAAGATGTTCTGCCCGTCGGCCCCGCCCGCAACCGCAACGCCCGGGACCTCGCGCAGGGCCTGCGTCAGGTCGGTGATACCGGATGTCCTGAGCTGTTCGGCGGTGATGACCGTGACACTGGCCGGGGCGGTCAGCGGGTCGGTGGCCACGCCCGCGGCCGACAGGAAGATGGTGTCAAGGGTGAAGACAGGCTCGCTCTGGGCGATGGCGGTCTGAGGCAGGAGAATGGCCGCGGCAAGGGTCGCCCGGCGCGAAATCGATCTGGTTGGCATCGCTGTCCCATAGGTTGAAGGTCAAACCTGGGTGGCTGCGGTGCACACAACTGCCTCGATGTTGTTTCGTGGAATAACTCAGAATTTTTCTGTTGTAAAACATTCCCATTCGCACAGCGCAGGTCACGGTGCCGCGGAGAAGCGTGCAGCCTGCGCGAGCGCGCAGTTTTCGAGCAGGGTGAAAAGCGCATAGCCCTCGGAACCGAGGACGAAGGGATGGGGATCGCCCGGCCCCCGCCCGGCCAGATCGCGGATCATCGCCGCCGCACCGTCGCGGCGCGGATGCGCCGACAGGAAGACATCGACGCCCAACGCCTCGGACAGGGCACGCATGTCGCGCGCGGACTGGGCATATTGCAGGAAGGCGGCGACATCGGGCCCGAAGTTGAAGCCGGTGCCGCCCCAGATCATCGCCACATGGCGGCGGCCGTTGTCGAAGACCTCGAAGACGGGGGAAATCGTGCCCGGCGTGTGGCCCGGGGTCACCACGATGCGCAACTCGGACTTGCCGAAGCGCAGGATCTGCCCGTCCTCCACTTCGGTGCCGCGCGGAGGGGGCGGGCCGAAGCGGGGATGATCCCCGAAGGTGGCCACAAGATCCCAGTCGGCCGCGGTCATCAGGATGTCGATGCCCAGCCGTTCGGCCACCAGATCGGCCCCGCCGTAATGGTCGCCATGCCCGTGCGTCACCAGCACATGCCGGATCGCCGCCGGGTCGAGACCCAGTCCGGCCATGCCGGGAAAGAGATAGGTCTCGATCTCGGCGTCGTTGTTGAGGCTGTCGATCAGGACATAACCCTCGGGCGTGCCATAGAGGAAAGCGACCACCGAATGCGTCCCGAAGACATAGAGATTGTCGAACAGCCGCGTGGGCGGGATCGGAACAGGGGTCGATTGCGGGCGGTTGGCCAGCCGCCGGTCGACGACGCCCTCGTGGTCATGGGGTTGGGCCTGCGGGCGGCGGTCGCGGGGGATGTTGACGTTGCGGATGCGCGCCTCGAGATCGCAGAGCGAGGCATAGCCCCGAAAGCGCGCCGCCGCCGCCAGCCCCGAGGCCGCCAGCGTCTCGGCCTGCGCGGGGGTCGGGATCCCGGGCGGCGTCTGGGCCGGAGCGAGCCCCGGGAACAGGGCAAGGGCCAGGGCAGCAATCGCGGTCTTCATGGGCTCGTCCTTTCGGTTGGGGCGCCTGCCGCGCCGTCGATGACCACAGGCACGCCGTCCACATGGGTCAGGCAGAGCGGCGTGTCATAAAGCGCGCTGAGGCTCTGCGAGGTGATGGTGTCCTGCCACGGCCCCGCGGCATGCAGCGCGCCCGCACGCAGCGCCACGCAGAAATCGGCATGGCGCGCCGCGACCGACAGATCGTGCAGCACGATCACCACGCTGCGCTGGTCCGGCCCGGGGCGGGCGATATCGCGCAGCCGTTCCATGATGTCGCGGGTGTACTTCGGGTCGAGCGCGACCAGCGGTTCGTCCAGCAGCATCCAGGGCGCCGATTGCGCATAGCTCAGCGCCAGAAAGGCGCGCTGGCGCTGACCTCCCGAGAGCTGTTCGACCTCGCGCTCCGCCAGCGCGTCCAGATCGAAGCGTGCGATGGCGGCCTCGACGATACGGGCATCTTCGGGGCCGGGTCGCCCGCGATGATGCGGCCAGCGCCCGAACCCAACCAGATCGCGCACCGAGAGCCGCGGCACGGCGCCCGCGCTCTGCGTGAGAAGTGACAGGATGCGGGCCCGCGCCCCCTCGCCCAGTTGGTGGATGTCGGTCCCGCCGATGCGCACATGGCCCGCATCGGGCCGCAACAGCCCCGCCATGCAATGAAGAAGCGTGGATTTGCCCGCGCCGTTCGGCCCGATGATGGCGGTGATCCCGCCTGCGGGCACCCGCAGCGACACATCGCGCAACACGCAGGCGCCGCCACGGGCAAGGCTGAGACCACAGACCTCGATCATGCCGCGCGCCTCCGCAGTACAAGGGCGAGAAACACAAGCCCGCCCGCGAATTCCACCACGATCCCGAGCGAGGATTGCAGCCCGAGGATACGCTCGAACACCGCCTGCCCGGCGACCAGGATCGCGGCCCCGATCAGGGCGGCCGCCGGGATCAGCAGGGCATGGCGGTGGCTGGGCACGGCCGCATGGGCAAGGCTTGCCGCCAGCAGGCCCAGAAAGATCACCGGCCCCACCAGCGCGGTCGCGACCGACACCAGCGCCGCCACCACCGCCAGCGCCGCCATGACCAGCCGGTCATGACCCAGACCCAGCGTGCGCGCCTTGTCCCGCCCAAGGGCCGCGAGATCCAGCGCGGGCGCGAGGCGCCACGCCGCGACCAGCGCGCCCGCCAGAACCAGGGCCGCGATCCCCAGCTGGTCGGTGCGCACGGCATTGAAGCTCGCGATGCTGGCCTGTTGCAGCACCGCGTATTCCGATGGATCGAGCAGGCGCTGCGCGAACCCCGCTAGCCCCCGCAACAGCACGCCGAGGATCACGCCCGTCAGGATCATCCGGACCACGTCACCCGCCCCCTTTCGGAACAGGATGCCGAACAGCGCCATGGCCGCCCCCATCAGGCAGGCGGCCTCGATCAGGAACTTGGGCATGGCCGCCAGCATCAAAAACCCCGCACCGCCCAGCCCGATGACCAGCATCGTCTGGATGAAGACGAAGAGCGCGTCGAACCCCACGATCCCCGGCGTCAGCAGCCGGTTGGCCGCAACGGTCTGGAAGATCACCGTGGCCGCTCCCGTGGCCGCCCCCACAAGGAGCAGCGCAGCCAGCTTTTCCGCCCGCAGCGTCAGGATGAAGCCATAGGGCGCGCGCAGCCCCCAAAGAAGGAAGATCGCCACCGCCAGCGCCAGCAGCCCCGCAAGCATCCGGATCCGGCCCTCAGCCATGGGCGCGCGCGACCCTCGGCGCGTTCAGAAGCCACAGGAACAGGGCCGCGCCCACCACCGCGAAGATCGTGGCGGCGGGGATCTCGAAGGGCATGCGCACCACGCGCCCGATGATGTCGGCCGCCAGCACGAAACCGCCCCCCGCCAGCGCCACCATGGGAAGGTTGCGACGCAGGTTGTCGCCCCAGAGGCGCGAGACCAGATTGGGCACCACCAGCCCGACGAAAGGCATCGCACCCACGCTCACCACCACCACCGCCACGGCCAGCGCCACGATGGCCAGCCCCGCCAACACCGTCGCGCGGTAGTCGAGGCCAAGGCTGCGCGCCCGGTCCTCGCCCAGTCCCAGAAGCGTGATGCGGTCCGCCAGCAGGTAAAGCAGCACAGCCAGCCCCGCGATGATCCAGAGCAATTCGTAACGGCCGCGCAGCACGCCCGAAAACTCGCCCGTCTGCCAGATGCCGATGAACTGCACCAGATCGGTGGTCCAGGCGATCCAGAGCGCGCCCGCCCCGAGGATGCCGCCATAGACCAGACCCACCAGCGGCAGAAGCATCGGGTCGCGGCGTGGCACATGACGGGCGAGCAGGAAGAACCCCGCCGTTCCGGCCAGAGCCGCCAGGGTGGCCACGCCCATCTTGGTCATCAGCGCCGCCCCAGGCGCGATCAGCGTGATGACCAGAAGCCCGATCATCGCGGCCTCGGGCGTGCCCACAAGGCCGGGTTCGACCAGCCGGTTCTGCACCGTCTGCTGGATCACCACCCCCGCCAGCGCCAGCCCCGCCCCCGCCAGAATCGCCGCACAGGTGCGGGGAATGCGGCTGACCGCCAGCACCAGCCCCCGGTCGAGATCGCCGCGCCACAGGTCCGCCGCGCCGATCATCACGCTTGCGCCGGACAACAGGATCAGTGCCAGCAGGGCCCAGCCGATGCGAGCCATGCGCTCAGTCACCGACCGGGGCGGCGGCGAAGGCTTCGTTGATCTGGCCCAGCAGATGCCGCATCGACTGCACGCCACCCGCGGAAAGATAGGCCGCCCCGCTGTCGAGATAGACTATGCGCCCGTTCTGACCCGCCGTCGTGCCCGCGATGAGCGGATTGTCGAGCGTGACCGCCGCAGCCTCGCCCGAACGGCCGGTGGCGGCACCGCGGTCGATGACAAGGATCCAGTCAGGGTTCACTTCGGCGATGAGCTCGAAGGAGACGGACTCGCCATGGGTGCCCGCAGCAAGCCCCTCATGGGCCAGCGGCAGACCCAGATCCGTGTGCAGCCAGCCAAAGCGGCTGCCCGGCCCATAGGCAGACAGGGTGCCGCCACTGGTCATCAGGATCAACGCGTCACCACGTCCCGCAATGGTGGCCCGCGTCTCGGCCAGGGCGGCGTCGAAGGCGGCCAGAACCGCGCGCCCCTGTTCCTCGCGGCCGAACAGCGCGGCATAATCCGTGATCCGCCCGCGCAGGGTTTCGACGAAATCCTCCCGCGCGAAGGTCATGTCGAGCGTGGGCGCGATCCGGCCAAGTGGGTCGACCTGCTCCTGCGACCGGCCGCCGGCGATGATCAGGTCGGGTGCCATGACCGCCAGCGTCTCGAAATCGGGCTCGAAAAGCGTGCCGACAAGGGGCACGCCCTCGACGGCGGGTGCAAGACGGCCCGGCACTGTCACCCGCGCCACCCCCTGCAGAGGAACGCCCAGGGCCGACAGCGTGTCGATCGCGGCAAGATCGAAGACCACGACCGATGCAGGCCCGGCTTCGACGGCGACAGGGCCGCGGAAAGTGTCGATGGTGACGGTCTGCGCGAACCCGGCAAAGGGAAACAGACAGAAGGCGATCACAAGCTTGAAAGGGGTCATTCCGCGCTCCGGTTCGGATGACATGCGGCGCGCGGATAGCTGGCTTGCGGTGTCCGAGTTATTTGGTCAGGTATGCTCCCTGCCTAGTGGAACCAGATCGGGCATGCAATCCGAATTTGCGGCGGCGGGGCCATTTCAGCCCGCCATGCCCTCAACCGAGGCGAGCGATCGGGCAGCAATTCCACCCACACGGCCGCCGCGGACCCGGTCAGGATGCCGTTGTCTGACGGGGGGCCGGACAGAGATCAGCCCGGCCCGCGCCTGCCCCCGATGCCTGCCCCCGATGCCTGCCCCCGACGCCTGCCCGGATGCGCATGCACCAGACCGGGCAACAACCATCTCAGGGATCAATCGGCGCCGCGCACCGGGATGGTGGCGTCGGGGCGCGGCTGGAAGATGCGCTGCACCGCGTAGATGGCGATGGCCGCACCCAGACCGATAAGGTCCGTCACGAGCCCCCCCTCGATCATGAAGAGCGCCGCGATCACCAAGGCCACCCGCAGGAACCAGGCCGAACGGCCCCCCATGAACCAGCCCTGCACGCCCGCGCTCAGCAGGAAGACCCCGAAGGTCGCGGTGATGCCCGCGCGGATGATCTCCATCCAGGTTCCGTCCATCAGCAGCGCCGAGTTGTAGAAGAACATGAAGGGCACGATGAAGGCGGCAAGACCGATCCGGAAAGACGCGACCGACGTCTCCATCGGGTTGGCGCCGGATATCCCCGCGGCGGCGTAACTCGCCAACGCGACAGGTGGCGTGATGGCCGAGACCACGGCGAAGTAGAAGACGAAGAAATGCGCCGTCAGAACCGGAATGCCCAGCTGCACGAGGCCCGGCGCCACGACCGAGGCTGCCACCGCATAGGCCGCCGTGGTGGGCATGCCCATCCCCAGAAGGATCGCGATGCACATGGCAAAGAACAGCGCCAGAAGCTGGCTGACCCCGGCAAGATCCAGAAGCACGTTGGAGAACCGCGCGCCGACCCCGGTCAGCGAGATGACACCGACGATGATGCCTGCGCAGGCGCAGACCGCGATGATCTGGATCGACATGATGCCCGCAAGTTCGAACGCCTTGAGGATGGCCCGCGGCCCCATGGCATTGGGCGTCAGCCAGCTGATGACCGCCGCTGCGACCGTGGCGAGCGTGCCCGCCCGGATCACCGAATACCCCATGAAAAGCGCGGCGATCAGGATGAGGATCGGAATGAAGAGATAGACCTGCCGGATGAGGCGCTTGAGCTTGGGCAGTTCCTCTTCGCGCATGCCCCGCATGCCGAGCTTCGCGGCCTCGAGATCGACCATGAAGTAGATCGACACGAAATAGAGGATCGCGGGGATGATCGCGGCGATGGCGATCTCCTGATAGGGGATGCCGGTGACCTCGGCCATGATGAAGGCGCCCGCGCCCATGATGGGCGGCATGATCTGCCCCCCGGACGAGGCCGCCGCCTCGATCGCGCCCGCGGTTTTCTTGTGATAACCCACCTTCTTCATCTGCGGGATGGTGAGCGAGCCTGTCGCGACGACGTTGCCCGCCGATGTACCGTTGATCATGCCCATCAGGCCGGAGGCGAAGATCGCCACCTTGGCCGGGCCGCCCCGGGCGCGCCCCGCCA
>CAZNMV010000013.1:0-16519 GCA_964573835.1 uncultured Aestuariivita sp.
AGGTCTCGCCGCGGCGCGGGCTCTCGTGGTTGAAGAGGATGCCGTTGCAGGCATAAAGCCCGTAAGCCTCGCGGTAGTTCACCGTGATCCAGTAGGCATAGAGCTTTGCCACCGCATATGGGCTGCGCGGGTAGAAGGGTGTCGTTTCCTTCTGCGGTGTCTCCTGCACAAGGCCGTAAAGCTCTGACGTCGAGGCCTGGTAGAAGCGCGTCTTCTTTTCCAGCCCGAGGAAGCGGATCGCCTCGAGCAGCCGCAGCGCGCCGATGGCGTCCACGTCGGCGGTGTATTCCGGCGCCTCGAAGCTGACCGCGACATGGGACTGCGCGCCGAGGTTATAGACCTCGTCGGGCTGCACCTCGGATATGATGCGCGTCAGGTTCGACGTGTCGGTCAGGTCGCCGTAATGCAGCTTCAGCTTCGCGTGATCGGTATGCGGGTCCTGGTAGATGTGGTCGATCCGCTGCGTGTTGAAGAGCGAGGCGCGCCGCTTAATGCCGTGCACCTCGTATCCCTTCTCCAGAAGGAACTCCGCCAGGTAGGACCCGTCCTGTCCTGTGATCCCGGTGATCAGCGCGCGTTTGGTCATGTGTCCTGCCTTTGGCCTTCGCATCCTGGAAGGGGCCTAACGCATCCTTGATCGCATCTCCATGCAAAACACGTCCACAAAAACCCGTGGGCGACGGCTCAAACCAAGGCCACGTAACTGGTGTCCGCCGCCACACGCACCCGCTGTCCCATCAGGTCGAGCAGAACCCAGACGCGTCGGTCGGGGGCGATCCGGTCGATGGTGGCGATGAAATCGGTGAAGGGTCCCCGGGTCAGGACGACAGTGTCGCCGGGTCGCAGCTCGGCTTCGGGCTGCAGCAGGCCGTCTCCGTCGCAGCGCGCCATGAGACCGAGAACCAGATCGTCGGGCACCTGCACCGGGGCCGTCCCGAAACTGACAAGGCGCGACACGCCCAGCGTCGCGTTGATCGACCGCCAGTTCGGCTTCTCGGGATCAAGCCCCACGAAGGCGTATCCGGGGAAAAGGGCGCGCTGTTCCGTGACGAACTTCTGCCCGCGACGCACCGTTTCTTCCATGCGCGGCAGGAAGACGTCAAATCCCTGACGGAGAAGGTTGCGTTCCGCGATGCGGGCCGAATTCGGTTTGAGCTGGACCAGATGCCAGCTCGTCCTTGTCTTCGTGGTCATCGTGTTCCCCAGCGACTCACCCGAGCACAAACTGGCAGGGCCTGCGGTCATTGCAACCCCGCGTATCACGAAGTCGCAGGGATTCGCCTGCCGCGGTGGTCCCATGCCTGAATTGTGACACGGCATCGACAAGCCTTGCGGCGCGCATGTATGTCAGGGGGGCAAGACAAGGAGAGGCGCGATGCAGGACGACCAGGTCCACTGGGACGATCCCGGGTTCGACGAATTCATCGAAGAGGAACTGTCCGGGCTGGCCGACCGGGCGCAGGCTCGGGGGATCTGCCTTGATTGTCTGAGCGACCGGCTGATCTTTGAGGTGATCGCCGGGCTGGTGCGCGGCGGCGTGCCGGATACCGAAATCCTGGCGTTGGTCGAGGATGCCCTCGAAGACGCGGAGCGGGAAGAGGACGAGACCGCCCAAAGGCCCCCGCGGATGCATTGAAAAACCCCGCGCGCCGGTCGCGCGCGGGGTCGGTTTCTTCAGGCTCAGGCTGCGACGTCGAAGCGGTCGGCGTTCATCACCTTGGTCCAGGCCGCGACGAAGTCGGCCACGAACTTCGCAGGTGCGTCGTCCTGGGCATAGACCTCGGCATAGGCGCGCAGGATCGAATTCGACCCGAACACCAGATCGACACGCGACGCGGTCCAGCGGGTTGCACCCGACTTGCGGTCGACGATTTCATAGGTGTTCGGCCCTTTCGGAACCCACTTGAACCCCATGTCGGTCAGGTTGACGAAGAAGTCCGTCGTCAGCGCGCCCACATGGTCGGTGAAGACGCCATGCGCCGCACCGCCGTGGTTCGCGCCGATCACCCGCATGCCGCCCAGAAGGCAGGTCATCTCGGGGCCGGTCAGACCCATCAGCTGTGCGCGGTCGAGAAGCAGCTCTTCCGCGGCGACGGCGTAATCCGCCTTCATCCAGTTGCGGAAGCCGTCGGCCAGCGGTTCGAGAACCGCGAAGCTGTCGGCATCGGTCATCTCTGCCGTGGCGTCGCCGCGGCCCGGGGTGAAGGGCACATGCACGTCGAAGCCCGCCGCCTTCGCGGCTTTCTCGACGCCGGCATTGCCCGCCAGAACGATCACGTCGGCGACCGAGGCGCCGTGCTTGGCCGCGATCGGTTCCAGCGCGGCCAGAACACGCGAAAGGCGGGCAGGTTCGTTGCCTTCCCAGTCCTTCTGGGGCGCAAGCCGGATGCGTGCGCCGTTGGCACCGCCGCGCAGGTCCGACTGGCGGAAGGTGCGCGTGCTGTCCCATGCGGTCGTGACCATGTCGGCGACCGACAGGCCCGAGGCAAGGATGTCCGCCTTGACCGCCGCCGCGTCATAGCCGGTGTTGCCCGCCGGGACCGGATCCTGCCAGATCAGGTCTTCCTGCGGCGCTTCCGGGCCGATGTAGCGGCCGCGCGGGCCAAGATCGCGGTGGGTCAGCTTGAACCAGGCGCGGGCGAAGCAGTCGTCGAAATAGGCGGGGTCGGCCATGAACTTCTGGCAGATCGCGTTGTAGATCGGGTCGACTTTCATGCCCATGTCGGCATCGGTCATCATCGGCATGACGCGCTTGGTCGGATCGGTGGGATCGACCGGCATGTCCTCTTCCTTGATGTCGATGGGCTGCCACTGCCATGCGCCCGCGGGCGATTTGGTCAGTTCCCACTCATAGCCGAAGAGCAGCTTGAAATAGCCCATGTCCCACTTGGTGGGGTGGGTCGTCCAGGCGCCTTCGATGCCGCTGGTCACGGCATTGGTGGCCTTGCCGCCCAGGTTCGGGTTCATCCAGCCGAAGCCCTGGTTCTCGATCTCGGCGGCTTCCGGCTCGGCCCCCAGCGCGCTGGCGTCACCGTTGCCATGTGCCTTGCCGACAGTGTGGCCGCCGCAAGTGAGTGCCGCGGTTTCCTCGTCGTTCATCGCCATGCGCGCGAAGGTCACGCGCACCTGTTCGGCGGTGTTCTGGGGGTTGGGCTGGCCGTTCACGCCTTCGGGGTTGACGTAGATCAGCCCCATGTGAACCGCCGCCAGCGGGTTTGCCAGCGTGTCGGGCTTCATGATGTCTTCGTAGCGCTGCGCCGCATCGCCGACGAATTCGTTTTCCGAGCCCCAGTAGACGTCCTTTTCGGGTGCCCAGATGTCTTCGCGCCCGAAGGAGAAGCCGAAGGTCTTCAGGCCCATCGATTCATAGGCGACGTTGCCCGCGAGAAGGATCAGGTCGGCCCAGGACAGCTTGTTGCCGTACTTCTTCTTGACCGGCCACAGCAGGCGGCGGGCCTTGTCGAGGTTGCCGTTGTCCGGCCAGGAGTTCAGAGGCGCGAAGCGGATGTTGCCCGCGCCGCCGCCGCCGCGCCCGTCTTGCAGGCGGTAGGAGCCGGCCGAATGCCAGGCAAGGCGGATCATCAGGCCGCCGTAATGGCCCCAGTCCGCCGGCCACCAGTCCTGGCTGTCGGTCATCAATGCGGTGACGTCGGCCTTCACGGCGTCGAAGTCGAGCGACTTGACCGCTTCGCGGTAGTCGAAGCCCGACAGCGGATTGGTCTTGGTGTCGTGCTGGTGCAGGATGTCGAGGTTCAGCGTCTTCGGCCACCAGTCGGTCACGCCGGTCTGACGGGTCGTCATCGACCCATGCATCACCGGGCATTTGCCCATGTCATTTCCGTCCATGATCTTTCTCCTCTTGCTGCCGCCTTGGCGGTCGTGCGCGCGCCGAAGGGGCGCGGGGCAACGTGGCGGTCCAGCCCGCCGCAGTCGAATCGCGGGGCCGGTCCGCGGTCCTTCTAGCAAGAAACTGGAATAAATATAATTTGATATTTCAAATCCGACAGATAAGCTTAGCTTATGAGAAATATCACGCTCAAACAGCTCCGCTATTTCGACGCGCTGGCGCGGCATCGCCATTTCGGGCAGGCCGCCGAAGCCTGCAACATATCGCAACCGGCGCTGTCGCTGCAGATGAAGGAACTGGAAACGCTGTTCGGCGTGCCGCTCATCGAACGGGGCGCGCGCGACATCCGGCTCAGTCCGCTGGGCGAAGATCTGGTGATCCGCGCCCGCGACATCCTGCGCGCGGTCGACGATCTGGAAGACCTGGCGCGCACGGCGCTGGGGCCCATGTCGGGGCGGCTGCGGCTGGGCGTGATCCCGACGGTGGCACCCTATCTGCTGCCGCGGGTGATCAAGGCGCTGTCGCGGGACTATCCCGATCTCGACCTGCGCCTACGGGAGACGGTGACGCAGTCGCTTCTCGAAGATCTGGGCGCGGGCCAGCTGGACGCCGCGATCCTCGCCCTGCCGGTGTCGCAGGCGGCGCTGCATGAAGAGCCTCTTTTCGAAGAGGAATTCGTGCTTGTCCGCCACCGCGACGACGCCGACAAGCCGGTTCCGCCCGCGCAGGACCTGCGCGAGATGAGGCTTCTCCTGCTGGAAGAAGGACACTGCTTCCGCGATCAGGCGATCGCCTTCTGCAACCTGTCCTCGGGCCCCCGGCGCGAGATGATGGAGGGCAGTTCACTCACCACACTGGTGCAGATGGTGGGGGCGGGTATCGGGGTGACGCTGATCCCCGAAATCGCTGTGCCCATCGAACAGGGGGCGGCCAGCGTATCGGTCGCGCGGCTGCCCAGCCCGCGCCCCAAGCGGAGGATCGGCATGGTCTGGCGACGGTCGAGCCCCATCGCCGACAGTCTGGTGCGGATCGCAGAGGTGATCCGGGGGGTCGCGCGCGTCTCTCAGTAATCGCGTTCGAAGAAGATCCCGAGCGAGCTTTCGTCGTTCGCGCCGACGCTGCCGCGCACGGTCAGCGACGGCGTCAGGTCGATGTTGAGCGAAACTTCGCCCACGCCCGCGCCGCCCACGACCACGTCGGTGTAGATGTTGTCCGAGATGTACTTGCCTGCCCGCACCGCGGCGTTGCCGGTCTCGTCCGTGACCACGTCGAAATCGTCGAGGTTCAGGCCCCCTCGCAAGCGCCCCACCAGATCGGCCCCGCCCCGTCCCGCCAGCGTGGCCACGGCCGAGGCAAGTTGCAGGGTCTGGAAGGTGGACAGGTCCCGCAGGTTCCGGCCGAAGAACAGAAGCGCCAGCACCTCGTCCTCGGGCCGTTCGGGCGAGGCGACGAAGCGCACGTCCGGTGCCGATGCCGGGCCGTCGATCACGATGCTGGCGGTGCCGTCGCGGGTGGTGCTGGTGGCGACAAAGCGCAGGAAGGGGTCAAGCCGCCCGCTCAGATCGACTTCGCCCTCGGTCAGGTCGAACCGTTTGCCCAGAACATCGACGCGGCCGCGCAAGAGACGGAGGGCACCTTCCGACCGGACATCGGCACTGGTGCCGGTCACCCGCAGGGTGCCCGCGACTTCGGCGTCCAGGCCGCGCCCGCGCACGAAGAACCGCCCCGGCACACTGATCCCGACGTCGAGGCCATAGACCGGGCCGGTGCCGTTGCTTTCCTCCTGTCCGGCGAGGCCTGCGCGCAGGCGGGTCTGATAGACGGCGGCCGGTTCGTTCACATGGGTGATCGGCGGCACCTCGCCCGACAGGGACAGGGCCGAGGGTTCGACCAGCACCGTGCTTTCGCCGAGGCTCACCTGCCCCGCGATGAGGGCCCCGCCCGACAACGGCCCGGTGACCGTCATGTCGGCATTGGTCAAAACACGGTAGAGACGTGGATCGACCAGGGTGAAGCCGCGCAGCGCGATGCGCAGGTTCGCGGGCAGTCCCCGGTCGAGGCCGAGGGTTCCCGATACCTGCGCCTGACCACCGGTGGACTTGGTCGCCGTCACGTCCAGTGCCGCCCTTGCACCCTGCAGATCGATCCGGGCGGTGATGTCGGACAGCGCGATGCCCTGCGCGGGGGCGACGAAGCGCGCGCCCTGCGTCGTGATCTGCCCCGACAGCGCGGGAAGGCCGGGCTGGCCGCGCATTGCAAGGTCATAGCGCGCGGTGCCCGCAAGGCTGTTGGGCCTCAGGAACGGCTCGCTCAGCGACAGAGGGGCCGCACCCCGGATCGTCAGATCGACCGTGCCATCGGTGGCGATGCGCCCCGCTGTCCGCGCCTCGAGCCCGCCTGCGCCCTGCGCGGTGGCGTCGATCCGCCAGTCGGCGCCCTCGGGCCGGGCGGTGGCGCGCACCGACAGCGGCCCGCGCAGATCGGGCACCAAGGGGCTCGCATCGGGCAGATCGGCGGTCAGCCGTACTTCCGCCCCCGGACCGGTGATCTGGCCTGACAGGTCCAGCGTCAGCCGGTAGGGGCCGTCGATGCGGCTTTCGGTGCGCCAATGGCCGTCTTCTATCTGGTCGATGCGCCCGCGCGCGGCGGTTGCCCCGGTGAATTGCGGTGCGACAAGCGCCACGTCCGACAGCCTGAGATCATAGCTCAGCGCGCTGCCCTGACCGGCAAGCCGTCCCTGCGCCGCCACTTGCGCCTGATCGTTGACGACCGACAGCGTCCGCAGGGTGATCCCGTCGGTGCCGCGGGCGGCATCGAGGGTCAGCTGCGTCTGTCCTGCCAGAACCGCATCCGCGGCGTCGATGCCAAGGCGCAGGTCCTGCGTGGTGCCGGTGGCGGCAATGTCGAAACTGCCTTCGATGGGCGACACCCGCCCGCGCGCCGTGCCCTCGACCCGCCCCGCCAGATCGCGCCCGGCAAGGCCCGCGAAGCGCGCCATGTCGTCGGCCCGCACGGACAGGTCGAACGCGATGTCGAGCGCGTCTTCCAGCCCCGAAAAGACGGCCGATCCGGTCAGCCCGTAATCGGGCCCGGTCAGCGTCAGGTCGGACAGGGTCAGCCGGTCGCCTTCGGCATAGGCTACCCGACTGGTGAGACGGGTTTCGCCGCCGAGCGCGGTATCAAGTGCCGGCGCGCCCGTGGCGATACCCGAGGCAAGCGCCGTCACCCGCGCGTCGAGCCGCGCGGGGCCCTCCGGGGCAAGCGCGATGTTGCCGTCGAGGTCCAGCGTCATGTCGTCGATGCGCAGCCCGTCGCGGTCAAGTCCTGCAAGGGTGATGTCGCCGGTCAGCCGGTCGCCTCGCGCCGCGTCGAAATCGAGCGTCAGGGCGGCGCTGTCGATCCGCGTTTCCGCGCCCGACAGGGGCAGCAGAACCGGCCCGCCGCGCGGGTCGCCCACAACCGCGTCGATGTCGAGCGTCACCGGCCAGCCCTCGGCGTTGAGCGCCACCTTGCCGCCCAGCCGCAGCTTCGCCGCATCAAGGCGCAGCAGGTCGAGCGTCAGGCTGCCATCCGCTCCGCGCAGGCCATTGGCGGACAGCTGCACATCGGGGCCGAAGAACGGGCGATAGGCGGGTTCGAAGAGCGCGGTAACATCGCCGCCCAGATCGGCGGCAAAGCGGGTGCCGCTGTCTTCGGTGCCGGTCAGGGTGATCGTTCCGCCCAGCCGCTGTGCCCCGTCGGTCGCCAGCGCCAGCCGCATCGTCAGGTCATCGACCGGCCCGGACCCGTTCGCCGACAAGGTCAGCGCGGGCCGACCCGGCAGACCCAGAAGGTTTGCCGCGATGCCGTCCGCCGGTTCATCGACCAAAAGCGTCAGGTCGACCCCCCGCGTTGCCGGGTCATAGCCCAGATCGATCGCGAGGTTCCCGCCGTCGCCATCAAGCCGGCGCATGTCGAAGCGCAGCGCGCCGCCGCCGCCTTCAAGCCGCGCCGCCCCATCGACCGCCAGCGCCGCGGCCTGACCGAGAACCGGTTCGGCAAGGCCCAGCCGCTCGATCCGGACCGCGCCGATGCTGACGGTGACCGGCAGGTTGGGCAGGGCGAATTCGGTTGTCTCGGCCGGGGGCAGGCCGGTGTCAGTAGGCACCGGCGGGCGCAGGATCTCGACCCGTTCCGCCGCCAGCGTCTCGACCTCGAGCCGCCCGCGCAGGAGCGCGGTCCGCGTCCAGACAAGCTGCGCATTCTCGAGCCGGAGCCAGATGCCGTCGTCGTCGGCGATGGTGAGAGATTGCAGGCGTGCGGTCGAGGACAGCGCCCCGGTGAAGCCTGTCACCCGCACCTCGCGCCCCGCGCCGGACAGCGAATCCTGGATCAGCCGTTCAAGGAAGGTGCCGTCGTCCTGCGCCATGGCGGGCGCAGAGCCCAGGCCAAGGCAGGCGGCTGCCAGAAGAAGGATGCCCCGCAGACCCATCAGAAGGCCTGCCCGATGCCGATATAGATCTGCGGTCCTTCATTGCCCGGGCCCGAGACCGGGGCGGCCAGATCGACCCGGATCGCGCCGACGCCGGTCTGATAGCGCAGGCCGAAGCCCGCGCCCGAATGCCACTGGCCGGTCGATCCGTCCGGGAAGGTTTCCGGGCCGATATAGCCGGTGTCGAAGAACCCGGCGGCGCCGATCTTGTCGGTGATCTCGAAGCGCACTTCCGTCGAGATGCCAAGGAACGCGCGCCCGCCGCTGCGCAGACCGCCGCCAAGCGCGATGGCGTTCGACTGGAAGGGTTGCCCGCGCACCGTGCCGCCGCCGCCCGAGTAGAACAGCATGTCGGACGGTGCCAGCGCCAGCGCCAGCCCGTCCAGCGACCCAAGCTGCACCCGGGCTGCCAGCGTCACGCGGTCGTCTTCGCCGAAGCTGCGATAGCCGCGCAGATCGGCGGTGGTCAGCAACCCGTCATCCGACCCCGACAGCCCGAAGAGCGGTGTGAGCCGCAGATCGGCATACCAGCCGTTCTTCGCGTCGAGAGGTTCGTCGCGGTAGTCCAGCATCGCGCCGAGATGGAGCGTCAGGAAGTTGTAGTCGCGCTGCCCGAAGGCGTCGTTGCTCAGCCCGCGCATCAGGCCGATGGCGACATCATATTCCTGCTGCGGGCTGGCATAGCGGCGGATGCCGGTGAAGACATGCAGCGTGCGGGATGAGAAGTCGATGTCATTGCGCGTCTCGGCTTCCGTCTCGATGTAGAAGTCGTTGTCCTGGCTGAAGGTGGCGGGGCGGTCGAAGCGGACGCGCAGGCGCGAATCCTCGCCGCCGGTGTCGCCGCCGATGCCTGACACCTCGCCCTCGACCCGAAGGCGTTCGGCGCCGCCCAAGAGGTTGCGGTGCTGCCAGAAGCCCGAGAGCGTCAGCCCCTCGGTCGAGGCGAGTTCGGCACCGAAGCCGAAGGACCGTTTCGGCCGGTCGCTGACCTGCAGGATCATGTCGATCGTGTCGTTCGGCCCATCCGTCTCGGACGGGTCGAGCGTTGCCGACCCGAAGGTGCCGGTCCGGCGCAGGCGGCGTTCCGCGGCGGCGATCTCGTCCGGGTCATAGCGCGCACCGACGGGCAGACCCGCGATGGCGCGCAAGCGGGTCGGGCGCACGTCGGAGCCTTCGCGCACGATCACCTCGCCGAAGCGGTAGACGCGGCCCGGCGCAAGGCGCAGCATCGCGTCGAGCCGGGACATCCCGTGCCGCGCCACGATATCCTGCGCGGCAAGTGCGGCGCGCGCATGGCCGATCGCCTGCCAGTCCCTGATGCCCTGATCGACGGCGGCGCGGATCTGGCCCAGTCCGGCGGGCGCGTCGGGGGCGAAACCGGCGGGCGGCGTGCTGCCCGGGGCGCGCGGTGCGATCTCGGCCCGGCCAAAGCGGAAGGGCGCGCCGGTCTGCACCGTGACCGCGACCTGCCCGATGCGCGGCGGCAGGTCCAGTTGCGAAATCCCGGCCGCCTCGCGCCCGTCGATGCGGATGGTGACGACACCGCCGTAATGCCCCGCCTCGTAAAGCGCGGAGACAAGAACGCCGTAATCGGTCTGCGCCGCGGCAACGATGTCCTGCGGTTTGGGCGGCGTTTCCTGAGTGGTCAGCTGGACCAGGCGCGATGCCGCCGACAGACGGTCGCGCAGGTCGCTGCCCTGCACCTGAAGGTCGAGTTCGAAGGCCTGCAGCGGAAGCGCCGACAGGGCCGCGAGGGCCCCGGCGAACACAATCCTCAGTGGCAGATCGAAACGCACTGGCACAGCCTTCGGTCGTGATCTGGCGTGCTTGGCCTGGCAGCTGTCGCACCGGCGCGCCTTCGCCTGAACCTGACTACCATCGAATGGCCGGACGATAAAGGTTCAGGGGCGCGGAAATCACGCGCGCGACGCCCTTTACGGTGGCGCGTGCCGGCATAGTTTCGCCCATATGCGTGCGATACTCTTCCTGATCCTTCTTCTGGTGCCCGGGGCCGCTGCTGCGAACGACTGGGACGCGCTGTCCGAACCCGGTGCCATTGCGGTGATGCGCCATGCGCTGGCACCCGGTACGGGCGATCCGGCGGATCTCACCATCGGCGATTGCAGTACGCAGCGGAACCTCGACGCCCGCGGGCGCGATCAGGCGCGCGCCATCGGTCAGGCCTTCCGCGACCGCGGGATCGTCTTCGACATGGTCTTCACCAGCCAATGGTGCCGCACGCGCGAGACGGCCGAGTTGCTCGACCTTGGCCCGGTGACCGAGGCGCCACCGCTCAATTCCTTCTTCGGCGATTTCTCGACCCGCGACCGGCAGACTGCCGAAACGCGCGATCTGATCGCGGCCAACCCGGGGCGGTTGATGCTGGTCACGCATCAGGTCAACATCTCGGCCCTTGCCGGGCGCTCGACCCGGTCGGGCGAAGTGCTGGTGATCCGGCTGACCGGCGACGGGGCCGAGGTTCTGGGCAGCATCCTCATCGCACCGTGAGACATGACGGTTTTGTAACCGTTTCTTGACAGGGATCAGGGACAGGGCCGCCGTCATCGCCCAGACTCTCGTCCATGCAACGAGACTCACGCCAGACGAGGAGGAAACCCATGACCGCACGCAAGGCAGGCGCAGCCGACGCCAACCCGTTCACCGAGATCATGACCGAAAGCATGCGCTTCTTCACCCAGCGCCTGCAGCAGGATCTGGAAACCCAGCAGGCGATGCTTGCCTGCACCACGCCCGCCGACCTGATGAAGGTTCAGGCCGATTTCTTCGGAAAGGCGGTCGAGGATTACGGTGCCGAAGCCGCGCGCATGGCCGAACTGGTCACCAAGGCGGCGGGGCAACCGATGACGGCGCTGAAGACCGGGCACAAGCGCGACTATGACGACGTTCCGCTCTAACCGCCCCTGAGGCGGGCGAGCAGCACCACCTCGCTGTCTTCGCGGATGGGCTGGAACCAGCTGTCGTTGTAGACCTTGCCGTCGATCGCGACCGACACGCCGCGATCCAGCTGCGGGCGCAGCGCGGGATACCGCGCCGCGAGTCCGTCGAGCAATTCGCGCAGCGTCTTCGCCTCAACCTCGACCTCTGTCTGGTCCTCGGTGGCGGCCGCAAGCGACCCCCAGATGCGGACCTTGACCATCAGGCGCCTTTGATCGCCGCCAGAATCTTGGGCGGCGACATGGGCAGGTCGGTCATGCGCACGCCTGATGCCGCCGAGACCGCGTTGGCGATGGTGGCCAGCGGCGGGACGATCGATGTCTCGCCCACGCCGCGCACGCCGTAGGGGTGGCCGGGGTTCGGGATCTCGAGGATCACGGTGTCGATCATCGGCAGGTCGGAGGCGACGGGAATGCGGTAGTCGAGAAAGCCTGCATTCTGCAGCGTGCCGTCATGCCCGTAGATGTATTCCTCGTTCAGCGCCCAGCCGATGCCCTGCACCGCGCCGCCCTGGAACTGGCCTTCGACGTAAGCGGGGTGCACCGCTTTGCCCGCATCCTGGAAGACCGTATAGCGCAGGACCTTCACCGCGCCGGTTTCGGGGTCGACCTCGGTATCCACCATGTGGGTGGCGAAAGACACGCCTGCGCCTTCGGCGTTGACCTCGTAATGCCCGGCGATCGGGCCGCCGGTGTTCGACGCGATGGCGGCGATCTCGGCCAGCGTCATGGGCGGATGGCTGCCTGCGTTGGGGCCTGCCGGGTGGGCCGCGCCGTCCTTCCATTCGACGGCGTCTTCCTCGATCCCCCAGACCATCGCGGCGCGCTTGCACATCTCGCGCTTGGCGTCGCGGGCGGCCTCGATGGTGGCAAGGCCCACCGCGAAGGTCACGCGGCTGCCGTCGGTCACGTCGTTGAGCCCGAGCGAGGCGGTATCCGCGATCACCGTGCGCACGCGGTCATAGGAAATGCCCAGCTCTTCCGCCGCCATCATCGACATGGACGCGCGGCTGCCGCCGATATCGGGGTTGCCCTCGATCACGTTCACGGTGCCGTCGGGGGCGATGTTCATCGACACGCAGGTATTGCCGCCAAAGTTGAACCAGAAGCCGCAAGCAACGCCGCGCCCCTGATTGGGGCCAAGGGGGGCGGTCCAGTGCGGGTGATCCTTGGCGCGGCGCAGGGTGGCTTCCAGACCGATGGCCGGGTAGGTCACGCCATAGGAGGCGCGCGTGCCTTCGCGCGCGGCGTTCTTCAGCCGCACGTCCAGCGGATCAAGGCCGAAGGACTTTGCCAGTTCGTCAATCGCGCTTTCCACGGCAAAGGCCGCCATGGGCGCGCCCGGCGCGCGGTAGGCAGCCTGTTTCGGGCGGTTGGTCACCACGTCCCAGCCGACAGTCTTGACGTTGTCCAGATCGTAAGGCGCGAACGCCGACATCGCCCCGAATTCCACGGGCGATCCCGGATAGGCCCCGCCCTGATAGCGCAGCTCGGCGAAGCCTGCGGTGATCTTGCCGTCTTTGGTCATGCCCAGCTTGATGTCGATGGAGCTTGACGCCGTCGGCCCCGTGGCGCGCAGCACTTCTGACCGCGTCATGACCATCTTGACCGGCCGGCCAGATTTGCGCGCGAGCACCAGCGCGACCGGTTCAAGGAACACGGTCGTCTTGCCGCCGAAACCGCCGCCGATCTCGGATGCGGTCACGCGCAGCTGGCCCTGTTTCAGGCCAAGGATCGCGGCGCAGGTGTCGCGCACCATGTATTGCCCTTGCGTGCAGCACCACAGATCGGCCTGCCCGTCCGGCCCCATCTGGGCAAGGCAGGCATGGGGCTCGATATAACCCTGATGCGTCGCTTCCGTGCGATAGGTGCGTTCCAGAACGCGGTCGGCCTTGGCCAGACCGGCGGCAATGTCGCCGTGGCCGAATTCGTAGCGCGCGACCACGTTGGGCGACAGGCCATCAGGCACGGTCTCGTTCGCGCGGCCTTCGTGCAGGACAGGCGCGCCCGTCTCCATCGCCGCATCCACGTCGGTGACGTGGGGCAGGACGTCATATTCCACCTTGATGAGCTTCAGCGCCTTGCGCGCGATGGCCCCGGAAGACGCCGCGATGGCCGCGACCGCGTGGCCATCATACAGCGCCTTTTCCCCCGCCATGCAGTTGTCGAGGATATCGGCGGTGAAATCGTCATCCTCGATTTCGGGGAAATCCGCGCGGGTGACGACGGCGTGCACGCCGGGCAGTGCCTCGGCCGCGCTGGTGTCGATGCGCCTGATCTTCGCATGGGCATGCGGGCTGCGCAGGACAAGGCCGATCAGCATCCCCGGCGCCGTCATGTCCGCGCCAAAGCGCGCGCGGCCCGTGACCTTGTCGATCCCGTCGGGGCGCAGCGGCCTTGTCCCGATGACGGTGAACTGGCGGGTTTCGGATTTGGTGTCGAGCGCCATCAGGAAGCCTCCCTCATCTCGGCCGCGGCGTCCATGACGGCGCGGATGATCTTGTCGTATCCGGTGCAGCGGCAGAGGTTTCCGGCCAGCCAATAGCGGGCTTCCTCTTCGGTCGGGTCCGGGTTGCGTTCGAGAAGCGATTTCGCCGCGACAAGGATGCCCGGCGTGCAGATGCCGCATTGAAGGGCAGCATGTTCGATGAACTTGCGCTGCAGCGGATGCAGGGTTTCGCCCTGCGCCATGCCTTCGATTGTGGCGATCTGCGCGCCTTCGGCCTCGGCCCCCAGCACGAGGCAGGAACAGACCAGCCGCCCGTTCATCGTGACCGAACAGGCCCCGCAGTCACCCGTGCCGCAGCCTTCCTTCGACCCGGTCAGACCCAGCCTGTCGCGCAGCACGTCGAGAAGCGTCTCTTCCGCGTCACAGAGATATTCGACCGGATCGCCGTTGATCGTGGTGGTGACGTGAATGCGGCTCATGCCTTCTCTCCTGCGCGGGTCTTGGCAATGGTGGCGGCCCGGCGGGCGAGGACGCCCGCGACATGGGTACGGAATTCGACCGTTCCACGCTTGTCGGCGATGGGTTTGGCGGCGGCGGAACAGGCGGCGGCCAGCGCGGTCAGCGCAGCGTCGTCCAGTTTCGTGCCGATGATCGCCTGCGCGGCCTCATGCACCAGGATCACCGTCGGCGCGACCGCGCCCAGTGCCACGCGCGCGGCGGTGCAGATGCCGCCCGCGTCCAGCGTCAGCGACAGGCCGCAGCCGACCACGGCGATGTCCATCTCGGTGCGCGGGATGAAGCGCAGATAGGCGTCGCCCGAATGCGCCGCCCGCGCGGGCAGGAAGATCGAGGCGACGAATTCGCCCGCCTTCAGGTTGGTCTTGCCCGGACCGGCGGGGATGTCTTCGACCGCCACATCGCGGGTGCCATGGGCCGAGGCCAGCCGCGCCACCGCGCCTGCGGCCACCATCGCGGGCACGCTGTCGGCGGCGGGCGAGGCATTGCAGAGATTGCCGGCAACCGTCGCGCGGCCCTGAATCTGCGTCGACCCGATCAGGCCCGCCGCTTCGACCACGCCGGGCCATGCGGCGACAAGGGCGGCGTTCTCGGCCATCTCGGCCCCCGAGACCGCCGCGCCGATGCGGAAACCGCCGTCCTCGGTCTTGATCTCGCGCAGCGCGCCGATGCGCTTGATGTCCAGGATCGCGTCGGGTTCGGCAAAGCCTGACCGCATCCGCACCAGAAGGTCGGTGCCCCCGGCCAGAACGCGGCAGTCGCCTGTCTGGGCGGCCAGCATGGCGACGGCATCGTCGAGCGTTGTCGGCGCTAGGTATTGCATGTCTTGCTCCCTGGCTTTGGGGCGTGCGGGCGGGGTGTGTGCCCGGGCCGTCCTTCCGGTGCAAAGGTAGGACAGACCATGCGCCCTTGTCCATGCCGCGACGCTGCCTCCGGCGGGTGCCCTGCGGCAGTCGGGCGCAGCGCGATGGAAAAGCTGCATCCTATCTGTGCCTTTCAACGTCGTTGTCTGAAAGAAAGGTGAAGCGCATGTTTCGCGGACTGGCTCTGTCGATCCTTCTGATCACTGTCGGCATGATCGGCGCACCCGTCGCCCTGCTGGCGCTGGTGTAAGGACAAGGGGCGCGCGGGCGGCGCCCAATCGCTGCCTGCGCGCTTATTTTTCCTCTGGATTTCGTCCCCCGACTGATCGCAGAAGGAACAGGATCGATCGGGGGAACCATCCATGCTCGACACCACCATGATCGCAGGGGTCCCGCGCCAACGGCTTGACCGGATCGCCGCGCGGGAAGCGGCGGCCTATGGCAAGGCCCGGCCGCGCACGCGCGCGGCGCTGGAGAAGGGCGCGGGCAGCTATCTGGGCGGTGTGCCGATGCACTGGATGACAGACTGGCCCATGCCGTTTCCCATGCTGGTGGCCGAAGCGCGTGGCGCGCGGCTCACCGATATCGACGGCCATGTGATCGACGATTTCTGTCTGGGCGACACAGGCTCGATGTTCGGACATTCACCCGCCCCCGTGGCGCGCGCGATCCGCGCGCAGGCAGGCCACGGGCTCACCTACATGCTGCCGACCGAAGCCGCGCTCGAGGCCGGGCGGCTGCTGACCGACCGGTTCGGCGATTTCCGCTGGCAGATCGCCACCACGGCGACCGACGCGAACCGTTTCGCGCTGCGCGTGGCGCGCGCGGTGACGGGGCGGGCCAAGGTGCTGGTCTTCAACGGCTGCTATCACGGCACCGTGGACGACGCGATGGTCGAACTGCGCGGCGGCCGCACGCAGGCGCGGCAGGGGCTGGTGGGGCAGATCGAGGACCTGACGCTGGTGGCCGACTGCGCCGAGTTCAACGATCTGGCGAGTGTGGAGCGCGCCTTGGCCGGGGGCGATATCGCCGCGATCCTGACCGAACCGGTGATGACCAATTCCTGCATGGTGCTGCCGCAGCCCGGGTTCCTGGAAGGTCTGCGTGACCTCGCCACGCGGCACGGCGCGCTTCTGATCATCGATGAGACCCATACGATTTCCTCGGGCCTTGGCGGCTATGCGCGGGTGCATGGGTTGGACCCGGATATCCTTGTCGTCGGCAAATGCGTCGCGGGCGGTGTGCCGACCGCCGTGTGGGGCCTGCGCGCCCATGTGGCCGAGGCCTTTGCACGCTACAACGACACGCGCCTGCCGGGTCATTCGGGGATGGGCACGACGCTGTCGGCCAATCCTCTGCAATTCGCCTGCCTGCGCGCGACGCTGGCGCAGGTGATGACCCCCGCGAATTACGCGAAGA
>CAZNMV010000013.1:16529-20481 GCA_964573835.1 uncultured Aestuariivita sp.
TTGCCCGCGCCATCGCGCGGCATGGTGCGCCGTGGCATGTGGTGCGGGTGGGCGCGCGCGTCGAATTCATCTGCGCGCCGGGGCCCCTGCGCAACGGAACGCAAGCCGCCGCCGCGCATATGGCCGAGGTCGAGGCGGTGGTGCATACCTGCCTTCTGAACCGGGGCGTGCTGATCGCGCCCTTCCACAACATGATGCTGGTCAGCCCGGCGACGACGAAGGCCCAGATCGACCGCCTGATCGCCGCCTTCGACGCGGTGCTGGCCGAATTGTTCGAAAGGCACGCCGCATGACCTGCCCCTCCGGTGCCACCCCTGACGAAGCACAAGCCTTCCTCGACGCCCATCCCGAAATCGAGGCGATCGACATCGTCCTGCACGATTCCAACGGCATCGGGCGGGGCAAGATCATCCGGCGGCATGAACTGATGTCGCTCTATTCCTCGGGGCGGCACATGCCGATCTCGATCCTCGGGCTCGATATCTGCGGCGAGGATGTGCACGAGACGGGGCTCATCTGGGATCAGGGCGACGGCGACCTGCGCGCCTGGCCGATCCCCGGCACGCTGGTGCCGCTGCATGGTACCACGCCCCCGCGGGCCGAGGTGCTGATGTCGCTTTATGAGCTCGACGGGCGGCCGATGACGTCCGATCCCCGCCATGCGCTGGCGGCCCAGGTCGCGGCCTTCGCCGCGCGGGGCCTGCGGCCTGCCGGCGCGTTCGAGCTGGAATTCTTCCTGCTCGCGAACGACCGCGATGCGCGGGGCCGCGCCCAGCCCGCGCGCGACGTGCTCGACCACCGCGCCAGCCGCAAGACCGAGGTCTATTCGGTCGACCATCTGCACGGGATGCTGCCGCTGTTCTCGGACGTCTATGCGGCTGCCGAAAAGGCGGGGATCAAGGCGGAAACGCTCATTTCCGAATACGCGCCCGGCCAGTACGAACTGACGCTGCACTACCGCGAAGACGTGATGCGCGCGGCGGATGACCTGATCCGGCTCAAGCGGATCGTGCGGGCGCAGGCGCGGGCGCATGGCGTCACCGCCTGCTTCATGGCCAAACCGGTCGAGGATTACGCGGGCTCGGGGATGCATTTCCATGTCTCGCTGCAGGACGACGCGGGCCGGAACGTCTTTGCCGAAGCCACGCCCGGCCAGTGGCAGCCGGTCCTTCTGCACGCGCTGGGGGGCCTGCGCGCCACGATGGGCGAGGCGATGCTCGTCTTCGCGCCGCACCTCAATTCCTGGCGCCGCTTCGCCAACCAGAGCTATGCGCCGGTCTCGACCGCCTGGGGCGTGAACAACCGGTCAGTCGCGCTGCGCGTGCCCGAAGGCGACGTGCGTGCGCGGCGGATCGAACACCGGCCTGCGGGTGTTGATGCAAATCCCTATCTGGTCGCGGCGACGGTGCTCGCGGGGATGCTGCACGGGATCGACAACCGGATCGACCCGGGCCCCGAGACGACAGGCAACGCCTATGCCGAGGATGCGGACGGCCCCGAGATCCCGCGCGACTGGGGCTCGGCGATCCGCGCCGCGACCGGGTCGCAGTTCCTGAAGGATGCGCTGGGCGAAGACATGCACCGCACCTTCACCGCCGTGAAGGCCGCCGAATATGCCCGCGTCGCGCGCACCGTTTCGGACGTGGATTTCGACCTTTACCTGCACACGGTCTGAGGCAGTTCACCCGATGATGGGGGGTGGCCTGCGCCGCGCGCCCGAAATCGCGTTGCCCGCGATCGCGGCGAGCAGCACGCCGCCGCCGATCAGGGTGTTGAGCGTCGCGGTTTCACCCAGAAACAGCCAGACCCAGAAAGGGCCAAGCAACACTTCGGCCATCGACAGAAGGGTAAGCTCGGCCGCGGGCAGGCGGCGCGACCCGAGCGTATAAAGGATAAGCCCCGCGCCCACCTGGAACATGCCCATCGCCATGGCGATGCCGCCGTCGCGCGGTGTCAGGATCAGCGGCAGGCCCAGCACGACGCAGATGACCAGCGTGATGATCGTCGCGAAGACGCCCGACAGGAAGACGGCGGGCAGCATCTCGCCCGATTTCCCCCAGCGCAGCGCGATGGTGAAGACGGCGAACCCGAAGGCCGATGCAAGCGCCGCAAGGCTGCCCGCCAGCGCCGCGCCCTGGAACTTGTCGGCGACCATGATCGCGATTCCGCAGAGTGCCACCGCAATGGCGATCCATGTCGCCCGGCGCACCGGTTCGCGCAGGATCACCCGGCCCAGTGCAGCCGCCATGAACGGGGCTGTTGCGAAAAGCAGCATCGCATTCGCGACCGAGGTCACCTGCAGCGCATAGATCGCGCCGGAATAGGCGCCGACCAACGACAGCCCCGCGATCACCGTGGGCCAGCCGCTCCGCCGTGCCTGGGCGAGCGGGCTTTCGCCCGAGCGCAGGCGGATCACGATGTAGAGAAACGCCGCCAGCGCGACCGAACGGTAAAGCAGGATCTGCCAGACCACCGCATCCTCGATCAGCCGGATGCCAAGGCCGACGGTCGACCACAGCACGCCCGCGATCAGGACATAGGTCACGCCCGCACTGCGCGATACCGATGGATCGGTCGGATCGGCTGTGGCGGTCATGTCCTTGCCCCGATGCTCTGGTCTTCGGGTGCAAGGCTAGGCGGCGCCGCGTGCTGCGAACCGTCCGAAAGCGACGTGCAGACGTTCGCCCTCCGACCGATCGAAGGGCCGATCGACACCCGCCGGGGCTTAGCCTTGCGTGCCGCGCAGAGTGTCGCCGGTCACGCCGCGCTCAGATCGACCATCTTCGCGTCGGGGGCGTTCTTCATCACCGACGAGATCCCGTTGTCGCGGGCGCTGTCGCTGCTGTAGCTTTCGCTGGTGCCGATGACCTGGCCGTTCGTGGCCTTCAGGTTGAACATCGCCTTGCCGGACGTGGTGGTCTTGCGTTCGAAGCGGGCGTCATGAGCGGCGTTCTTGCGCACCGAAGCGATGCCGTTCATCGCGCTCGCCTTGCGCTTGTAGCCCTCGCTGGCCAGGATGATCTCGCCGTTGCCGGCTTTCAGGCGGAAACGGAACTCGCCCGCCTTGTCCTTGTAGAGCTCGAATTTTCCGGCCATCGTTTCGGTCCTCCCCGTTCGGTCCGTGCGTTCCGGCGAGTTTGAGACGACACCGCGTCTTTTTGCAACCCTGAGTTTTGAGGCGAAGTGCAGGCTCAGCTTTGGCCCCCGGCGCCGTCCTGACCATGGGCAAGGGCGCTGGTTTCCGGCGTCGCTGTGCGTGCAGAGGGCGTGAAGACAAAGCTGCCCTTTGCGTCGCCTGTGACCGGCGCGCGCACTGTCATCCGCCACAATGTGAAGGCGAGAAGGATGACATGGGCGATCAGCGAGGTGAGGAACAGCCCCTCGGACCCGATCCAGCCCATCCCGACACCTGCGACGAGCGGGCCGATGACCGACCCGAATCCGAAGACCATCAGGAGACCGCCGCTCACCTCGATGGCGCGTCCGGGCGGCGCGTGATCGTTGGCATGGGCAAGGATCACGGGATACATCGCGAAGACCGTCGCGCCGAAGAGGCTCACCAGCGCGAGGTTCGCCCAGGGCTCGGTCGGCATGAACAGGATGAACAGCGCGTCTGCGACAATCGCCAGGACCGCGATCCCCGCCAGCACGCCGCGCCGGTCGAAGCGGTCGGACAGGTATCCGATGGGCACCTGCGACACCGCGCCTGCAAGGATCGGAATGCTGGCGAACAGCGCGACCGATGTCAGGTCAAGTCCGATGGAATCGGCATAGACGGCCGACAGCGTTCCGAAGGCGCTGTTCGAAATGCCGACGAACAAAACCCCGAAGAGCGCCACGGGAGACAGCCGCCAGAGCGACATCAGGTCGATGCGCACATTGACGAGCGGTGTGGGCGTCGCGGTGGACGACACGGCCGTCGGGATCAGGGCGAGGCAGTAGAAGATCGCGC
>CAZNMV010000014.1:0-2232 GCA_964573835.1 uncultured Aestuariivita sp.
GCACGGTGATCGTCTACGACACGGTAGACGTGCCAGATGAGCATTTGGATATCCTGCCCGACGACGCCGCCGCCTTCCGGGCGATGCTGTTGCGCAATCCGCAGGTGCAGGTCGTTCATCTCAATTCCTATGGCGGTGAACTGACCGAGGCGCGCGACATGGCCGACATGGTCACGCGGCGCGGGCTGTCGACGCGGGTGACGGGCACCTGCGACAGCGCCTGCGTGCTGATCTTTCTGGCGGGCGATCAACGCAGCCTCGCCAGCGGCGCGGCCATCGGCTTTCACCGCTTCTCCTGGGCTGCCGACAGCGTGCGCGATTTCTACGACGCCAATGCCCAAGACTTCGACTGGTCCGACCCGTTCGACCTGGCCGAATGGCTTTACGAAGACACGCAGGTCGAAATTTTCGAACATCTCAACTACATGCTGGCGCGGGGGGTCGATCCGGGCTTTGCCATCCAGACCCTGCGCGAGGACAGTGAAGGCATGTGGTATCCCCCGCGCGCCGTTCTGATCGCCTCGGGCGTGGTCACCGATGCCGACCCCGAAAGCTCGAACATTCCCGGCCACAACCGGCGCAGGAGCCAGGACTGATGATCTTTTATGATTGCGCCACCGCGCCCAGTCCGCGCCGGGCGCGCATGATGCTGGTCGAAAAGGGGCTGAGCCCCGAGGTGCGGCAGGTGGACCTGCGCGCCGACGAACACCGCTCCCCGGCCTTCCTGGCGGTCAATCCGCGCGGGACCGTGCCGGTGCTGGTGACCGACGAGGGCACCGCGCTGACGGAAAACCACGGCATCGCCGCCTATCTCGAGGCGCGCTTTCCCGAGCCGCCCCTTCTGGGCCGCAGCCCGGACGAGACGGGTCTGGTCTGGATGTGGACCGCCATCGTGGAACAGCAGGGCGGCGCCCCCATCGGCGAGGCGCTGCGCAACGGCAGCCCCGCCATGAAGGACCGCGCGCTGCCGGGCGCCGTCGATTACGCCCAGATCCCCGAGCTGGCCGAACGCGGCCGCGCCCGCACCGCGCGCTTTTTCGATCTGCTCGAAGACCGGCTGAAGGTCAGCCCCTGGCTGGCAGGCGACGCCTTCTCGCTGGCCGATCTCACCGCTTTCGTCTTCGTCGATTTCGCCCGGGTCATCCGCATGCGTCCTTTGGACGACCAGACCGCCCTGCGGGACTGGATGGCGCGGATCGCCGAGCGGCCCAGCGCGCAGGCCTGATCGGGCGCCTGCCCCCCGACCTGCCGCGTTGCCCCCGGCGTCCGCCCGCGATAAACGCCGCCCCATGACGACACCTGACCGCCCCTTCCGCAACTTCTATGGCCGCGTCCACGGCAAGACGCTGAAACCCCATCAGCGCATCTGGCTGGACGAGGACCTGCCGCTTCTTTCCCCCGGCCCCGTGGACTGGGATGTGAACCCCGAGCGCACACCGCTTGACCTTGCCGCCCGCTTCGGCGCGCGCGAGATCTGGCTGGAAGTCGGCTTCGGCGGCGGGGAACACATGGTTCACATGGCGCAGGCCAACCCCGACGTGGCGATCATCGGCTGCGAGCCCTTCGTCAACGGCATCGCCATGGCGCTGGGCGGGATCCGCCGCGCGGGCGTGACCAACATCGCCATCCATCCCGGTGACGCGCGCGATCTGATGGATGTGCTGCCCGACGGATCGGTCGCGCAGGCGTTCCTGCTCTACCCCGATCCCTGGCCCAAGGCGCGCCACCACCGCCGCCGCTTCGTCACGCCCGACAGCCTGCAGCAGCTGGCGCGCGTGCTGAAACCCGGCGCGGAGTTCCGCGTGGCGACCGACATTCCCGATTACGTGCGCCAGACGCTCGAAGAGGTGCCGCGCGCGGGTTTCGACTGGCTGGCAGAAGCGCCCGCCGACTGGCGGCAGCCCTGGGGCGACTGGATCTCGACCCGCTATGAACAGAAGGCGCTGCGCGAAGGGCGCGTGCCGCATTACCTGACGTTCCGCCGCCGCGATCAGTAATGCGGGGGGCGTTCGTCGCCGAAGACCACGCCGCCCGATCCTTGTGCCTCGCGCTCGGCCTCGCGTTGCGTGAGCCTCTCGACGCGGCGTGTCAGGCGGTCGATCTCGGCCGCCTGCCGCGCGACGACGTCGGACAGGTCCTCGACCGTCCGGATCAGGTGGGCCAGCTTTTCCTCGATCTCGCGCATAACAGGGGCCTAGCGCATCCGGGCCTTGCCGAAAAGCCCCCGCGCGC
>CAZNMV010000014.1:2332-20376 GCA_964573835.1 uncultured Aestuariivita sp.
TCGCGCATAACAGGGGCCTAGCGCATCCGGGCCTTGCCGAAAAGCCCCCGCGCGCGGACGCGCCCGGACCACCCGATGCGCCGGGAATGGGCCTCCGCCGCGCTCTGTCACGCCGAAGGGCGCGGGGGCGCTGCGCGCTTTGCGTCCGGCAAGGGCCGGTCGGGCGATTTCGGCGCGATCTGACGCGCCTTGCCCCGACATGGCCCTTGGGCTAGACCCGCGCGCGACGATCAGGGCGGCAGGGACCGAAAGCCGATGGCGAAAGACAAGAAACAGCCGCGCCCGAAGGCCGAGACGCCGAAAGGCTTCCGCGACTATTTCGGCGCCGAGGTGACCGAACGCCAGCAGATGCTGGCCCGCATCGCGGCGGTCTACCACCGCTACGGCTTTGACGCGCTGGAAAGCAGCGCGGTCGAGACGGTCGAGGCGCTGGGCAAGTTCCTGCCCGATGTCGACCGGCCCAATGAGGGCGTCTTCGCCTGGCAGGAGGCCGACGACGGCGACAAGGGCGACTGGCTCGCGCTGCGCTATGACCTGACGGCCCCCTTGGCCCGCGTCTATGCCCAGCACCGCAACGATTTGCCGACGCCCTATCGCCGCTATGCGATGGGCCCCGTCTGGCGCAATGAAAAGCCGGGGCCGGGGCGATTCCGCCAATTCTATCAATGCGATGCCGATACCGTGGGCAGCGCGTCCATGGCCGCCGATGCCGAGATCTGCGCGATGCTGGCGGATGCGCTGGAAGAGGTTGGCATCCCGCGCGGGGATTACATCATCCGGGTGAACAACCGGAAGGTGCTGAACGGGGTGCTGGAGGCGATGGGCCTGTCGGACGACGACCAGAGGGCGTCCGTCCTGCGCACCATCGACAAGTTCGACAAGGTCGGCGAGGCCGGCGTGCGCGAGTTGCTGGGCAAGGGGCGGCTCGACGCCTCGGGCGCCTATATCGACGGGGTGGGGCTGTCTGACGCGCAGGCCGAACCGGTGCTGGGCTTCCTGACATCGAAGGCGCAGGACAACGCGGCGACCCTGTCCAACCTCCGCACGGCGGTGGGCGACAGCGTGACCGGCACCGCAGGTATCGACGAACTCTCCCAGATCGCCGAGCTTCTCGCCGCGCAAGGCTACGGCCCTGACCGCATCGTCATCGACCCTTCGGTCGTGCGGGGCCTCGGCTATTACACCGGCCCGGTCTATGAGGCCGAACTGACCTTCGACATCCTCGACGACAAGGGCCGCAAGCGGCAATTCGGCTCGGTCGCGGGGGGCGGGCGCTATGATGACCTCGTCAAGCGCTTCACCGGGCAGGAAGTGCCCGCAACCGGCGTGTCCATCGGCGTCGACCGCCTGCTGGCCGCCTTGCGCGAAAAGGGCCGGGTGGGCGGCGCCGAACAGGGCCCCGTCGTCGTCACAGTGATGGACCGCGACCGCATGGCCGATTACCAGGCGATGGTGGCGGAACTGCGCAACGCGGGCATCCGCGCCGAGGTCTATCTTGGCAACCCCAAGAACTTCGGCAACCAGCTGAAATATGCCGACCGCCGTGCTTCCCCGGTCGCGATCATCGAAGGGGCCGAGGAAAAGGCCCGCGGCGTTGTCCAGATCAAGGATCTGATCCTTGGCGCGCAGATGGCTGAAAGCGCCACGCTGGAGGAATGGAAGGACCGGCCCAGCCAGATCGAGGCCCCGCGCGCCGATCTTGTGGCGCAGGTGCGCGCCATCCTCGCCCGTCACGGCACATGACCGACCGCGCCCGCATCCAGGCCGAGGCCGTGCGGCTTCGCGCCGTCTTTGAAGGCGCGGGCGCGCAGGTGGTGGAAACCCCGATCCTGCAACCGGCCGAGACGCTTCTCGACCTTTACGGTGAAGACATCCGCGCGCGCGCCTATGTGACGTCCGATGCATTGCGCGGCGAACAGATGCTGCGCCCCGACTTCACCGTGCCGGTGGTGCAGATGCACATGGCCCATGGTGCCGACCCCGCCCGCTATACCTATTCGGGCGAGGTGTTCCGGCGGCAGGAACTCAATGAGGACCGCGCGAACGAATACATCCAGGTCGGGTACGAGGTCTTCGACCGCGCCGACCCCGAAGCCGCCGATGCCGAGGTTTTCGCGCTGTTCCGCGACCTTCTCGCGCCGCTGCCCCTGCAGGCGGCGACGGGCGATATCGGCATCCTCATCGCCGCCGTTGAAGGGCTTCGCACCACCGAACGCCGCCGTGCCGCGCTGCGCTGCCATGTCTGGCGCCCGCGCCGGTTCCGCGCACTGCTCGACCGGTTCTCGGGCCGGGCGGCGGTGCCGCAGGCGCGCGCCGCCCTTCTCGCCGCCGCCGATCCCTTCACGGATGCGGGCCCCGAAATCGGCCTGCGGTCGCGCGCCGAAGTGGCCGCGCGCATCGCCACGTTGCGCGCCGATGCCGCCGAACCGCCCCTGTCGGATCACGAGATCGCAGGCCTCGACGCGATCCTCGCCACCCGCGAAACGCTGCCCTTCGCGCTGGAAAGGCTGCGCGACATCGCGGTCGATCTGCCCGCCATCGGCGTGGCCGTCGACCGGCTCGAACGGCGGACGGACCGGCTGGCCGCGCGGGGGGTGGATGTCGAACAGCTCGACTTCGAGGCAAGCTATGGGCGCACCCAGATGGAGTATTACGACGGCTTCGTCTTCGGCTTCACCGCGACCGGCCGTCCCGACCTGCCGCCCGTGGCCACCGGCGGGCGCTATGACGCGCTGACGCGGCAACTGGGGCAGGGGGCCGAGATCCCGGCGGTGGGCGGCGTGATGCGGCCGGGTCTGATGGTGTTGCTGCAGGGCGGTGCCGCATGACGGTCAGGCTGGGCGTTCCGTCCAAGGGGCGGCTGATGGACAAGACCTTCGACTGGTTCGCGGCGCGGGGCGTCACGCTTGCCCGCAGCGCGGATCAGCGCGAATACGCGGCCCAGATCGAAGGGATCGGGGGCGTGTCCCTCGTGCTTGTCTCGGCAGGCGAGGTGCCGCGCGATCTGGCTGCGGGGCGGCTGCATCTGGGCGTCACCGGCACCGATCTGGTGCGCGAGAAGCTGCCCCGCTGGGAACAGCAGCTGCGCGCATTGGCGCCGATGGGCTTTGGCGACGCGAACCTTGTCCTGGCCGTGCCAAGGCTCTGGGTGGATGTCGACACGCTCGACGATCTCGACGCGGCGGCGGCGGCCTTCCGGGCGCAGCACGGCCGACGCCTGCGCATCGCGACCAAGTATCACCGCCTCGTGCGCGATTTCCTGCGTGACGCGGGCGTGGCCGATTACGCGTTGGTCGACAGCCAGGGCGCGACCGAAGGCACGATCCGCAACGAGACCGCCGAGGCCATCGCCGACATCACCTCGACCGGTGACACGCTGCGGGCCAATCACCTCAAGACGCTGTCGGACGGTCTGATCCTGCGCAGTCAGGCGACGCTCTGGCAAAGCCGGACCGCGCCGATGACAGATGCGGACCGCGGCGCGCTGGCCGCGCTGCTGGGGCGGATCGGGCTGTCCTGAGGCACGGGCGACATCCCGGGATTTCCCGAACGCAGCGCGGCGTTCCCGGGGGGCGTTTCCATCTCCGGGCCCTGTGCCGCGCCAAGTGACGTCGCGTTACTGTGCAGACCCCGCCCCGGGTGGTGGGGAAGACAGGAAAATCTAACAAAATCATGTATTTGAAATTAGTATGCCGGGGCCGCGACATCGCTTCGGACCAATCCCGCGCAAGATGCGCGCCGCTGTCATATTGCGGGAATGCGCAGTCGGTGTAATCTGTTGCGTCAGGAGCCGTCCGCAGGCGCAAGGGACCGTTACAAGGCCCCGACCCGCGGGCGTAACATGGGAGGTCCGTTCCGGACACGGCAAGACGAAGGGGCGCGCAGGCTGCAGCCCTTCCGATACGTGTATCCGGACGGGAGACGGGGGTCTGGGCGCCATGCTGAGGATCGAAGACCTGCATCTGTCCTTTGGGGGCATCAAGGCCCTCCAGGGCATCAGTTTCGAGGCCAAGCCGGGCGAGATCACAGGCGTGATCGGTCCGAACGGGGCGGGCAAGACCTCGCTCTTCAATGCCATTTCCGGGTTTTACAAGCCCGACCGCGGCCGCGTCTTCTTCGACGGACGCGACATCACGGACCTGTCGCCCGACAAGCGCGCTGAACTGGGCATCGCGCGCACCTTCCAGAACATCGCGCTTTTCCGGGGCATGACCGTGCTCGACAACATCAAGCTGGGCGGTCACACGCGGCTGAAGACGAATGTCTGGCAGGCGCTGCGCTATTTCGGCGCCGCCCAGCGCGAAGAGCTGGAGCTGCGCCGCGACATCGAGGAACGGGTGATCAACTTCCTCGAAATCGACCATATCCGCAAATACCCCATCACCATGCTGCCCTATGGCCTGCAGAAGCGGGTCGAACTGGGCCGCGCGCTGGCCATGCAGCCCAAGGTCCTGATGCTCGACGAACCCGTCGCCGGGATGAACCGCGAGGAAACCGCCGACATGGCGCGCTTCATCCTCGACGTGCAGGAACAGTTCGGCACCACGATCCTGCTGGTGGAACACGACATGCACATGGTCATGGACATCTGTTCGCACATCGTCGTGCTGAACTTCGGCCAGCAGATCGCCAGCGGCACGCCGGCCGAGGTCAGCGGCAATCAGGACGTCATCGAAGCATATCTGGGGGCCGCCGCCTGATGGGACAATTCACCCAATTCGCCATCAACGGCCTGATGTCGGGCGCGATCTATGCGCTCATCGCCGTCGGGATCGTGTCGGTCTTCAAGGCCACCAAGGTCGTGAACTTCGCGCATGGCTACCTGATCATGTTCGGGGCCTATTTCTACTACACCTTCTCGGTCATCGTGCCGGGTCAGGCCTGGGCGCCGGATTGGCTGGCCTCGTGGCAGCCGGACTGGCTCATGGCCATGCGCGAGGGGCTGCCGATGTTCTCGCCCCTCGGCGCGGTGCTCGACTGGGTGCAGAACGTGCCGCGCATCCTGTTCGGGATCGCGGGGGCGCTGGTGTGCAACGCCATCGTGGGCCGGATCATCGAACGCACGCTGATGCGCCCGCTGATGGGGCAGTCGATCTTCGCGATGATCATGGTGACGGTGGGTCTGATTTCCATCATGTCGGGCGCGGCCTCGATCATCTGGACGGCGGATGCCGACTTCGTGCCGCATATCGCGCCCAATGCGCCGATCCGGTTCGAGCTGTTCGGGACGATGATCTTCCTGTTCGGCGCCGACCTCGTGAACATGATCGTGGCGCTGGTGATCTTCGCGGGCATCGTGCTGATGGTGCGCTACACCAAGTCGGGCGTCGCCATCCGCGCCACCGCCGAGGATCAGTCGACCGCCTATTCCATGGGGATCAGCGTGCCCAAGGTCTTCAGCCGCGCCTGGGTGCTGGCCTCGACCACCGGGGCCATCGCGGGGGCGATCCTGGCCACCCGCAACGGGATTTCGCCCTCGCTTGGCCTTTTCGGCTTCAGCGTGCTGGCGATCGTGCTGATGGGCGGGCTCGACAGCTATATCGGCGTCTTCCTCGCCGCCATGTCGGTGGGCGTGATGGAGGCGCTGACGCAATGGCGGATGGGTGGCGACTGGGCCGAGATCGTGCCTTACGTCGCGGTTCTCCTGGTGCTGCTGATCCGGCCGCACGGGCTGTTCGGATCGAAGGAGGTTGAACGGATATGATCAACGGCAACCTCAAGGCCACGTACGCCGCAGACGAACGGGTCCTGAACAACACCTACAAGCAGACCTTCGTCTACGGGATGATGGTGGCGCTGGCGCTGTTCGCGGGATTCGCCAACGACTACATGATCCTGATCGCCTGCAAGATGGGCATCCTGCTGATCGCGGTCGTGGGCGTGAATATCCTGACGGGCTACACGGGCCTTGTCTCGCTTGGCCATGGGGCCTTCGTGGCGATCGGGGCCTATTCGGTCACCATGCTGGAAAACGGGCTTGCGGGCATCGTGCCCGACAGCCTGAGCATCTTCGTCGTGCTGCCGCTGGCGGTGGCGATCACGGCCATCATCGGCATCTTCGTCGGTCTGCCGTCGCTTCGGGTGAAGGGGCTCTACCTCGCGGTGGCGACGCTGGCGGCCAACTTCATCGTGATCTTCCTGATCGAACAGGACGCCTTCGCGCCCTGGACCGGCGGTGTGGTGGGCATCAACACGCATGACCCGAACATCCTGGGCTGGGTGCTCGATACCAACCGCGAGATGTTCGTGCTGATCGCGGTCGTGGCCTTCGTGTCGCTGCTGGCGGCGCAGAACCTGATCCGCACGCGGGTCGGCCGCGCCTTCATCGCCATCCGCGACCGCGACTATTCGGCGGAAATCCTCGGCATTTCGCTTCTGCGCTACAAGCTGACGTCCTTCGCGCTGTCGGCCGCCTATTGCGGGCTGGCCGGCGCGATGTTCGCCTATTTCTATTCGCGCATCCTGCCTGAACAGTTCGAGCTCGACCTCAGCCTCGAACTGGTGGCCGCGCTCATCGTGGGCGGCATGGGGCGCACCATGGGGCCGGTCTTCGGGGTGATGGTCATCGTCATGATGCCCGAGGTGATCAAGGTCATCGCGGCCTATTTCACCGGCGGCGATGCGGCCTCGGCCCGCTACATCGCGCCCTTGCAGGAAATTGCCTTCGGCCTTCTGCTGGTCTTCTTCCTGCTGAAGGAGCCGCTGGGCATCAACCACATCACCGACCGCATACTGCGTGCCGCAAACCGTTGGCCGTTTGCACGCGGATAATGACAGGCCATACCCAAAGGGAGAGGAGACCCTGACCATGAAGCTGAACCGCCGTTCCTTCCTTGCGACCTCGGCCGCGGCCACCGCGGTTATGGGGACGCCCATGATCCTGAAGGCGCAGCCCTCTGAATACGTGCTGGGCGCGTCGCTGCCGCTGACGGGGCCCTTCGCCACCGCCGGCCAGCTTGTCGCGCCGGTCTTCCAGATGGCCGCCAAGCTCTTCAACGACGAAGGCGGCGTGGCAGGCACGCCGATCCGCTTCGTGACCGAGGATTCGGGCTATATCCCCCAGAACGCGCTTGCCAACTACCAGCGCGCGCTGGCCACCGAAGGCAATGCGATGATCGGCTACTTCGCCGACTCGACCGGCGCCATGAAGCTGATCGCCCCCGAACTCAAGGGTGAGAACGCGCGCATCATGGGCTCGACCTCCTTCGCCTCGGAGCTCGCCAATCCCGCGACCAACCCCTACCAGTATCTGTCGGGCCCGACCTACCAGTCGCAGTTCGACATCTTGCTGCAAAAGATCAAGGACGTGGGCGGCACCACCGTCGCCTTCATCTATTCCAACACCGAGTTCGGGCGCGACCCGCTGGAACATGGCCGTGCCACGGCCGAGCGGCTGGGCATCAAGGTCGTGCTCGAGGAAGAGACCAAGGCGCAAGGTGCCGACATTCCGACCCACGTCACCAAGCTGGCCCAGTCGGGTGCCGAGCACTGCATCCTGCAGGGCTATGTCACCGGCGTCTGGCCGCAGCTGATCGGCGGCGCGCGCCAGTTCGGCCTGCCCACCAAGTTCTACGGCACCTTCTGGGGCATGGAAAAGATCATCGCCGACCGCATCACCGCCGAAGCGGGCCCCTTCCTGGAAGGCTATGAGGGCATCATGCCCTACCGCTATTTCTGGGATCGCGCCGAGGCGCCGCGCTATCAGAAATATGCGGAATACTCGAAGGCCATGTTCGCGGGCACCCCGCTCGAGAACTACATGTCGACCTGGTCGCTGCAGACGATGTGCGGGCTCGAGATCGCGATGAAGGCCTTCCGCGACACCGCCGAGAAGGGTGTGGAGCTGACCGCCGACAACATCGCCGAGACGCTGTCGGGCATTTCCGACTGGGATACGGGCGGCTTCTTCGGCGGGCCGGTGTCGATGGTGAACAACGCCATCGGGACGGGCCGCGTCTATGCCTATGACACCGCCTCGGGGCTGTTCAACCCGACCTCGGACTGGTTCACGGTGTAAGCGGGTTCGGACCGGCGGGGCCGGTCCGACCGACGCGGGGGGGGGGGGGGGGGGGGGGGGGGGGGGGCGGGGCCGGTTATTTGCCTAGTCCCCCGCCTGGGGGCTGTACCCCCCGACCTGGGACTGGTTCACGTTTAATGGGGGTTCGGCCGGGGGGGGCCGGTCCGACCGACGCAGGGGGGGCGCTGCCCCCCCTGCACCCCCCCGGGATATTTGTGACCCGAAGAAGCAGGGTGGCGTGCATTCATGCTGACGATCGAGAACATCGAAGTGACCTATCATCACACCGTGCAGGCTTTGCGCGGGCTGTCGCTCGAGGTGCCGGACGGCAAGATCGTGACGCTTCTCGGCACCAACGGTGCGGGCAAGACCACGACGCTGAAGGCGGCGTCGAACCTTCTCACGCTCGAGAACGGGCAGATCGGCGAAGGGCGCATCAGCTTCAAGGGGCAGTCGATCCTGTCGATCCAGCCCGACCGGCTGGTGCAGATGGGGCTGTTCCATGTCCGCGAAGGCCGCCGCATCTTCACCGAGATGAGCGTGGAGGACAATCTGGTCGCGGCGTCCTATGCGCTCGATGCGCGGCGCGCGAAGCCCGATTATGACAAGGTCTATGATTTCTTCCCCCGCCTGAAGGAACGCCGCAAGCAGATCGCGGGCTATCTGTCGGGGGGCGAACAGCAGATGCTGGCTTTCGGCCGTGCCATGATCGCGCGGCCCGAACTGATCTTGATGGATGAACCCTCGCTCGGGCTGGCGCCCAAGATCGTCGAGGAGATCTTCCAGACGATCCGGCGGCTCAATTCCGAGGACGGGGTGTCGATCCTGCTGGTGGAGCAGAATGCGGGCGTCGCCTTCAGCGTCGCCGATTACGGATATATCATGGAATCGGGCCAGATCGTCATGGAGGGCGATGTGGCCAAGCTGAAGCAGGACAAGGATATCCAGTCCTTCTATCTGGGCGTCGGCGGCGGCGAAGGGGCCGAGCGCCAGTCGTTCCGGGACGTCAAGCATTACAAGCGCCGCAAGCGCTGGCTGAGCTGAGGGGGGAAGACCCATGGCCTTCGACATCCACAATACCGACAGTGGTTTTCGCAGCACCGTGCAGATGGTGTCCGATCATGCCGCGGCGCGGCCCGGATCCGTCGCGATGCGCCAGAAGGAATACGGCATCTGGAACGAGATGACCTGGTCCGACGTGCAGGAGATCATGCACGCCGCCGCCGCCGGTCTGATCGGGCTGGGGGTCGCGGCGGGCGATCATGTGGGCATCCTGAGCGAGAACCGCAGCGAATGGGTGCTGGCCCAGTTCGGCATCAATGCCGCCGGCGCCACGGTCGTCGGCATGTATCCCACCAGCCCCGCGGCCGAGATCGATCATCTGGTCAATGCCTCGGACACGACGGTCCTGTTCATCGAGGATCAGGAACAGCTCGACAAGATCATCGAGCTGGGCGCACGCGCGCCGAACCTGCGCCAGTTGATCGTCTTCGACCCCAAGGGCTGTCAGGGCCAGACCTATCTGAACCTGCTGAGCTGGGACGATCTGCTGGAAAAGGGCCGCGCCGCGATGCGGGGCACCGCGGGCGACGAGGTGGTCAAGCGCAAGGCGGGGATCAAACCCGACCAGACCGCGATGATGGTCTTCACGTCCGGTTCCACCGGCCTGCCCAAGGCGGCCGAGATTTCCTTCGCCAACCTCGATGCCGGGGCAAAGGTGGCCGAGCATGTCTTCAAGGATCACGGGCCGGGCACGGACGTGTTGTCCTATCTGCCGCTGTGCCACATCGCCGAACAGGCGGTGACGGTGATGAACGGGCTCAGCCGCCAGTTCGTGATGAACTTCGGAGAATCCCTGCGCACCATCACGCTGGATCTGCGCGAGGTGGCGCCTCAGGTCTTCTTCGGCGTGCCGCGCATCTGGGAAAAGATGCAGGCGGGTGTCCTCGTGCAGGCGCAGACGGCAGGGGCGATCCGGGGGCCGCTGACGATGCTCGCGCTCAAGGCCGCGATGAAACGCGGCGCGAAGCGGCGCAGCACCTGGAGTGCGGCGGATCATCTGGCGCACCGGGTCTGGGATACGCTCATCTATCGCCACATCCGGTCCTATCTGGGCCTGGGCCGCGTCGATTTCGCGATCTCGGCCGCAGCACCCATCGCGCCCGATCTTCTGGCCTTCATGCGCGGCATCGGCGTGAACATCCGCGAAGGCTGGGGCATGTCGGAAACCAGCGGCGTCGGCACGATCCAGTCGTCCTGGGGCGATTGCGACGGGCGCATCGGCTTTCCCGTGCCCGGCGTCGAATGCAGGATCGCCGAGGATGGCGAGGTGCTGTTCCGGGGCGACACGATCCTCAAGGGTTATTACAACAACCCCAAGGCCACGGCCGAGACCATCATCGACGGCTGGCTGCACACCGGTGACGTGGGCAAGCTCGAGCCGGACGGATCGCTCACGCTGATCGACCGCAAGAAGGACATCATGATCAACGCGGCCGGCAAGAACCTGTCGCCCTCGCTGATCGAGAACGCGGTCAAGTCTTCGCCCTTCATCAAGGAGGTGATCGTGGTCGCCGACCAGCGCCCCTATGTCGGCGCATTGGTGCAGATCGACATGGATACCGTGCGGCTTTGGGCGGAAGGGCAGGGGATCGTCTATACCACCTTCCGGTCGCTGAGCGAGAACCCGAAGGTCAAGGACCTCATCGAGGCCGAGATCGAGAAGGGCAACCGAAACCTTGCCCGGGTCGAACAGATCAAGAAGATCTGGCTTCTGCCGAAGGAACTTGACCATGACGACGGCGAGGTGACGGCGACCATGAAGGTCCGCCGCGCCAAGATCTTCGAGATCTACGCCAAAGAGATCGAGGCGCTTTACGCCTGATCCCGGCCTCGGCCCTTGACTTGGGGCAGCACTTGCCCCATGTCCCCCCTATCGCTGCGCCGCCGCGTGAGCAGGCATGGTCCGAGGACCCACAGCGCACGACATCCGAGTTCCCCATCACGCAGGGTTCTTCACGCTAAGGCCGGACAGGCGGGATGACCCCGCCTTCGTCCCGAGGCCCGTGCGAACCCCATGCTGCCGCCCGTCCGGGCGGCTTCTCCGCGCGGGCATGGTGCCTTCGCGGCACCCAAAGGAAGACATCTTGTTCGATTTCGATATGCTGGGCCTTGCGCCCGCGCTCTCTGACACGTTGAAGCGTATCGGCTTCACCGAACCCACTCCGATCCAGAACCAGGCGATCCCGCTGGCGATGGAAGGCCATGACATTCTCGGCCTTGCCCAGACCGGTACCGGAAAGACGCTGGCCTTCGGCCTGCCGCTGATCGACCACCTGCTGGCCCAGCCGGGCAAGCCCGACCCGAAGACCGCCAAGGCGCTGATCCTCGCGCCCACCCGCGAATTGGTCAACCAGATCGCCGAGAGCCTCAAGGCGCTCACGCAAGGAACCCGCATCCGCGTCGTGACCGTCGTCGGCGGCCAGTCGATCAACAAGCAGATGATGCTGTTGACGCGCGGCACCGACATCCTTGTGGCCACCCCCGGCCGCCTGATGGACCTGATGGACCGCCGCGCCGTCGATCTGGGGCAGGTGCGTCACCTCGTGCTGGACGAAGCTGACCAGATGCTCGACCTCGGCTTCATCCATGCGCTGCGCAAGATCGCGCCGCGTCTGGGCACGCCGCGCCAGACCATGCTGTTCTCGGCCACGATGCCGAAACAGATGGAGGAACTGGCAGGCGCCTACCTGACCGATCCCCGCCGCGTGCAGGTGTCGCCCCCGGGCAAGGCCGCCGACAAGGTCACGCAATCGGTGCATTTTGTCGGTCGCGCGACCAAGCCCGCGCTGCTGCGCGAGATCCTGTCGCGGGATCTCGATGCGCTGACGCTGGTCTTCGCGCGCACCAAGCATGGTGCCGAAAAGCTGATGAACGACCTGGTGCGCGACGGGTTCAACGCCGCCTCGATCCACGGCAACAAGTCACAGGGCCAGCGCGACCGTGCCATCAAGGCCTTCCGTGACGGCACGATCAAGGTGCTGGTCGCGACCGACGTGGCCGCGCGCGGCATCGACATCCCCGATGTGGCCTATGTCATCAACTATGACCTGCCGGAAGTGCCGGACAATTATGTCCACCGCATCGGGCGCACGGCCCGCGCGGGCCGCACGGGCGAGGCGATCGCCTTCTGCGCCCCGGACGAGATGGATCTTCTGATCCAGATCGAGAAGACGATGAAGGTCACCGTGCCCACGGGCGGCGGCGAACGCCCCACTTCCGCGCTGCCGTCGCAGGCACCGCGCCGCAAGAGCGGTCCTTCGCGTCGCGGCGGGGGCAAGCCTGGCGGCCATAATGCGCATGGCGCGGCACCCAAGCCGATGGGCTCCAAGCCGATGCGTCCGCGCCGTCGCCGCGCGGCGTAAGCGTTACAGCACCCCGATCTCGGCCAATGCACGGCTGAGGTCGGGGGGCAGCGCCGTCTCGCCCTCGCGCCCCTTGCGCAGATCGGGCGGGGCGTCTTCCGGTTTCAGATAACGCCAGCCCTGAAAGGGCCGCTTGGGCGCGGGCGCGGTGCGCGTCACCTCGGGCTCCAGAACGATGCCGCAGCGCGCGATGCCGTCGCCGCCCGTCACCTCGTCGAGCCGCAGGATGCGCTGGCGGCACAGCACAAGCCCCTTGAACACCCAGTAGAGCGATCCGCCCGCCAGCACCTCGTCGGCGCGCTTGGGCCACATCCGCGTGACATGGCGCGGCAGGCCGTCCGGCCCGCGGGCCGCAGCGGTCTTCTGCCAATCGGTCAGATCCTCGACCGCCTCGGCCCCGACGCAGAGCTTGATCAGGTGCAGAACAGGCTTGTCCACAGATTCCCCCACAACTTTCCCCCGATATAGTAGGCCCCAAGCGCCGCGGATCAAAGATGTGGGATCAAAGATGTTGAGACCGCCCCCGCTTTCGGTCTAAGGTGAACGCCTTCCAAGCCAGCACGGGATACCCGACGATGAGCCGTTTCGCAGCCCCCATCGCCGAACAGATATGGGACATGAAGTATCGCCTGAAAGAGGCGGACGGCACGCCGGTGGATGTCACCGTTGAAGACACCTGGCGGCGAATCGCCCGTGATCTCGCCCGGGTCGAAGCCGATCCCGACCCGTGGGAAGACCGCTTCTATGCCGCGCTCGAGGATTTCCGCTTTCTGCCCGCGGGCCGGATCGTGGCGGGGGCGGGGACGGGTCGGTCGGTCACGCTCTTCAACTGCTTCGTGATGGGCACGATCCCCGACAGCATGGGCGGCATCTTCGACGGGCTGAAAGAGGCCGCGCTGACCATGCAGCAGGGCGGCGGCATCGGCTATGACTTCTCGACCATCCGGCCCAAGGGCGCGGCGGTTTCGGGCGTGGCGGCGGATGCGTCGGGCCCGCTGTCCTTCATGGATGTCTGGGATGCGATGTGCCGCACCATCATGTCGGCGGGCTCGCGCCGCGGCGCGATGATGGCGACGATGCGCTGCGATCACCCGGATATCGAGGCCTTCATCACCGCGAAATCCGACCCCGCCCGCCTGCGCAACTTCAACGTCAGCGTGCTGGTGACCGACCCCTTCATGGAGGCGGTCAAGGCCGACGGCCCCTGGGACCTCGTCTTCGGCGGCAAGGTCTACCGCACCGTGCAGGCGCGCGACCTCTGGAACCGCATCATGCGGTCCACCTATGATTACGCCGAACCCGGTGTCATCTTCATCGACCGCATCAACGCCGCCAACAACCTCAACTATGTCGAGACGATCGCGGCGACGAACCCTTGCGGCGAACAGCCCCTGCCGCCCTACGGCGCCTGCCTTCTTGGGTCGATCAACCTTGCCCGTCTGGTGAAGGACCCCTTCGGCGAAGACGCCGCGCTGGACGAAGAGGAGCTCGCCGACCTCGTCGCGACCGCCGTGCGCATGATGGACAACGTCGTCGATGCCTCGCGCTTCCCGCTGCCCCAGCAGGCCGAGGAAGCCCGCGCCAAGCGCCGCATCGGGCTGGGCGTCACGGGGCTGGCTGACGCGCTCCTGATGTGCCGCCTGCGCTATGGGTCGGACGCGGCGGCGCGTCAGACTGAGCGCTGGTTGCACGCCATCGCCCGCGCCGCCTATCTGGCGTCGGTACACTTGGCACGCGAAAAGGGCGCCTTCCCCCTCTTCGATGCCGAGAACTACCTCGCCTCGGGCACGATGCAGAACATGGACGCCGACGTGTGCGAGGCGATCCGCGAACACGGCATCCGCAACGCGCTTCTGACCTCGATCGCGCCCACCGGCACGATCAGCCTTTTCGCCGGGAATGTCAGTTCTGGGATCGAACCGGTCTTCGCCTATGCCTATACCCGCAAGGTCCTGCAGAAGGACGGCTCGCGCACCGAGGAAGAGGTGGTCGACTACGCCGTCAGCCTCTGGCGCGACCGCTTCGGCGACGCGGCGCTGCCCGACTACTTCGTGAACGCCCAGACGCTCGCCCCGCTCGAACATGTCAAGATGCAGGCGGCGGCGCAGAAATGGGTGGATTCGTCGATCTCCAAGACCATCAACTGCCCCGAGGACATCGACTTCGACGCCTTCAAGGACGTCTACATGGCCGCCTGGGACACCGGCTGCAAGGGCTGCACGACCTACCGGCCGAACGACGTGACCGGGTCGGTCTTGAGCGTGGCCGAAGAGAAACCCAAGGCCGAAGCCCCCGAAGTCGTCGCCGAAGACGCCGCCGAACCCATGCGCCCGCATGGCGACGTGATCTACATGTCCGAACCGCTCGACCGGCCCAATGCGCTCGAAGGCCATACCTACAAACTCAAATGGCCCGACAGCGAACACGCGCTCTATATCACGATCAACGATATCGTGCAGGCCGGGCATCGGCGGCCGTTCGAGATCTTCGTCAACTCCAAGAACATGGAGCATTTCGCTTGGACCGTGGCGCTGACGCGCATGATCTCGGCCGTGTTCCGGCGCGGCGGCGACGTGAGCTTCGTGGTCGAGGAACTCAAGGCCGTCTTCGACCCGCGCGGCGGGGCCTGGGTGCAGGGCAAATACATCCCCTCGATCCTTGCCGCCATCGGCGGCGTGATCGAACAGCACATGGTCGTCACCGGGTTCCTGTCGGGCGAAGGCATGGGCCTCAAGTCCGATCCGAAGGCGGCGGTTGTCAACCTCGGCGGCCCGCGCGGCAAGGCCTGCCCGTCCTGCGGTCAATACGAGATGCGGATGATCGAAGGCTGCCTGACCTGCGCGTCCTGCGGTCATTCCAAGTGCGGCTGATCCGGTCCGGGGGCCTTTGAACCGGCCCCCGATCCCATCTTGATCCTGCGCGCTACGCCTTGTCCTTCTTGCGTGGTCCCGGGGCGTAACTGGCTTTGGGCTTCCCCTTGCCGCCAGGGCCCTTGCCACCGGGGCCCTTGAAGCCTGGGCCCTTGAAGCCTGGGCCCTTGCCGCCAGAGCCCTTGCCACCCGGGCCTTTGCCACGCGGGCCATTGTCACCCGGGCCCTTGCCGGGACCGGGACCGGGTCCGGCAGACGGGCGCTGCGACGGGTCGTACCGCCGCGACGTGTCGGAGGCGTTGCCCGGGGCCGCCCCTGATGGCGGGCGGGGCTTTTTCGCCCCATCCGGCTTGCCCTTCCAGGGTTTCGCCTTGCCTGATGTCTTCGCGCCTGCTGCCTCGCCCTTGTCGCGGACCCATGTCTTGCGGGGGCCATCGTCGGCCTTGCGCGGTGCCGGTGCGGGGCGGGGCGCTTTGCCACCATCCTTGGACCCGTCCGCGACAGCCCCCGACTTCAGGGTGCCGCCCGGCCTTGGCCGTTTGGCGTCCGCTGCGGGTTTCGGGGCCGGTGTCGGCACCGACGGCGCGCGGGGCTCTGCGGGCGGGGTAACGGCCGACGGCGCGGCCGGCGGTGCAGAGGCCGATGGTGCAGACACCGGCGGTGCCGACGTGGCCGCGGCCCCTGTGTCGCGCTGACGCGCGGGCTTCGCCGGTGTCCGGGCCACTTCGGGCGACTGGTCGGCGCGCCGGACCGTGATGCCCTCTTCCAGCACGCCCTCAGGCCCGATCGCCGCGAGAAAGCCGGGCACACTCGCCACGGCGATCTCGACGAGTGTCTCGGACTGCTGCACCCGGATCGCGCCGATCGCGTCCTTGCTGAGGCGGCCTGCGCGGCACAGCATCGGCAAGAGCCAGCGCGCCTCGGCCCGTGCCTCGTGGCCGACCGACAGCGAAAACCAGACGCCGGGCCCGAAGGATGCATGATCGCGCGCGGCGGGGCGCGCGGCGGTATCGGCCAGTTCCTCGGGCGCGGAATGCTGGGCGCGGTAGAACCGCAGGCAGGCGGCGGCGATGGCCCGCGGCCCGTGAAGCGCGAGAAGACGATCGGCGAAGGATGCCTCGTCCTCGGCGATCTCGTCCGACCAGGCGGGATCGGACAGCAGCCGCTCCTCGTCGCGGCGACGGATCTCTTCAGCTCCGGGAGCCCGCGTCCATTCGGCCACGACGCGGGCGTTCTTCAAAAGCCGCTCGACATGGCGGGCCGACTTGGGCGGCACGATAAGCGCCGACAGTCCCTTGCGCCCCGCGCGGCCCGTCCGGCCCGACCGGTGCAGCAGGGTCTCGGCATTCGTCGGCAACTCGGCATGGACGACAAGTTCGAGGTTCGGCAGGTCGATGCCTCGGGCGGCCACATCTGTGGCGACGCAGACGCGCGCCCGTCCGTCGCGCATCGCCTGAAGCGCATGCGACCTCTCGGTCTGGCTCAGTTCGCCCGACAGGCTTACCACCGAAAAGCCGCGGTTCGCGAAGCGCGCCGCCAATCGGTTCACCGTCGCCCGCGTGTTGGCGAAGACCAGCGCATTCTGCGCCTCGTGATAGCGCAGGACGTTGATGATGGCGTTCTCGGCGTCGGTTTGCGCCACCTGAAGCACCTGATAGGCGATGTCTGCGTGCTGGGTGCGGTCGGTCAGCGTGGTGACCCGCACCGCATCGCGCTGGTAGTTCTGCGCCAGCGTCGCGATCATCGGCGGAACGGTGGCCGAGAACAGAAGCGTCCTGCGGTCCGCCGGTGCCTCGCCCAGCATGAATTCGAGATCCTCGCGGAACCCCAGATCGAGCATCTCGTCCGCCTCGTCCAGCACCACGACCCGCAGACTGCTCATGTCGAGCGATCCGCGCCGGATATGGTCGGTCAGGCGACCGGGCGTGCCCACGACAATATGCGCGCCGCGTTCCAGCGCGCGGCGTTCGTCGCGCATGTCCATGCCGCCCACGCAAGAGGCCAGGCGCGCGCCCGTCTTCGCGTAAAGCCAGCCAAGCTCGCGCGTCACCTGAAACGCCAGCTCGCGCGTCGGCGCGACGATCAGCGCAAGCGGCGTCGCGGCGGGGCCAAAGGTGTCAGTATCGCCCAGAAGGCTGGGCGCGATGGCAAGCCCGAAGCCAACGGTCTTTCCCGAGCCCGTCTGCGCCGACACCAGAAGATCGGCGTCGCGCAGCGCGGGATCGGTGACAGCCGCCTGTACCGGGGTGAGTGTTTCATAGCCGCGTTCGGCAAGGGCGGCCGACAAGGATTGGATCATGCACAGGTCCGATCTGAATGACGCGCGCGACGTCACGCGCGACGATCTGTCGAGGTTACATCCGGCGAAGGGCGCTTCCCTAACGCAGTTCGGTCCCCGTGTATACAGGTCGGTCTGTCATATCGAAACCGCCCGATCCCGGCCTCGGCACGGGCTCGGTTGCCCACCCCTTATGCCCGATCGCCCGGAAACAGCGCCGCCAGCCGCGCGCGCCAATGCGCCCCCGCAAGCCACGGCGCGATGTCGCCCGCCCCTGTCGCCGCCCAGACCAGCGCGAGGTTGCACGATATCGCGGGCGTCAGCCTCTCGTCCCGGCCCACCGCCAGCGCGTGCAGGGTCGCCATCCCGGTGCCCAGCATCAAGACCGCATCGGCCCCGGTGCCCGACAGGCTGCGGTAGCTCTCCAGCACCGCATCGCCCTGCATGGCGTAGAT
>CAZNMV010000015.1:0-20119 GCA_964573835.1 uncultured Aestuariivita sp.
CAGCGGTGTTGCGATCGACTGGTGCGCACCGCCCTCCGGCGCCAGCGTGAGCCCCGAGGGCGTCGCGGCAATCATGAAACGGGCATCCTGATAACAGGCATAGTTCAGCGCATCGAGGCCACGACAGACGAACGGATCATACACCGTCCCGACCGGCAGCAACCTTGTGCCGAACAGAGAATGGCTAAGCCCCGCCGCAGCGAGCGCCAGGAACAGGTTCATCTCGGCGATGCCCAGCTCCAGATGCTGCCCCTCCGGAGAGAACACCCATTTCTGGCTCGACGGGATGTTCTCGGCCCGGAACGTGTCCGACCGGGGATCGCGCGCGAACAGGCCGCGACGGTTGACCCACGGGCTGAGACCGGTCGAGACCGTCACGTCAGGTGACATCGTCAGGATATGGCGTGCAAGGTCGCTTTCAGATTTCGCGAGGCGGTCGAGTATCTTGCCGAACGAGGCTTGTGTCGACTGCACCGCCTCGTCCAGCCAGACCGGCCCCGCCACCGGATGGACAGGTGCGTCAAGGTGGCGAGCGCCATGCGCGAAAAACGGCGTCCGGTCGAGAAAGGACTGGAACCCTTCCGGGTCGGCCACTGTCGCGAAGCGGTCCCACTCTGCGCCATGCGGCACGCACAGGTGGGATTGCAGCGTCTCCATCTGCGCAGGGGTCATCAGCCCGGCATGATTGTCCTTGTGTCCGGCCAGCGGCGTACCCCATCCCTTAACTGTATAGGCCAGGAACACCGTGGGGCGATCATCGGTAACGCTGGCGAAAGTGTCAGACAAGGTGCGCAGGCAATGACCGCCGAGATTGTTCATCAGGTCGTTCAGCTCGGTGTCGCTGCGCCGCTCGATCAGCTCAGAGACGGCGCCTTGGTCGCCGAGATCGTCCATCAGCCGCTCACGCCACGCCGCGCCCCCCTTGAAGGTGAGCGCCGAATAGAGCGCATTCGGGCAATTGTCGATCCAGTCGCGCAGCGCCTCGCCCCCTGGCTCGGCGAAGGCGGCCTGTTGCAGGGCGCCGTACTTGATCCGCACAACGCGCCAACCATATGCGGTGAAGATGTTTTCGACCCGCTGCCACAGCCCTTCGCGCACCACGCCGTCCAGCGACTGCCGGTTGTAATCGATGATCCACCAGGTATTCCGCAGGTCGTTCTTCCAGCCCTCCTGAAGACATTCGTAGATATTGCCCTCGTCCAGCTCGGCATCGCCAACCAGCGCCACCATTCGCCCCTCGGTCCGCCCATTTGCCCAGCCATGAGCGTGGACGTAGTCCTGAATCAGTGACGCAAAGGCCGTGACCGCCACGCCCAGACCGACCGACCCGGTCGAAAAATCCACGTCGTCTACATCCTTGGTACGGCTGGGATAGGATTGGACGCCGCCCAGGCCACGAAAATTTTTCAGGCTTTCCAGGCTCTGGTTGCCCATCAAATACTGCATTGCGTGAAAGACCGGCCCCGCGTGCGGCTTTACAGCCAAGCGATCCTCGGGCCGAAGCGCGGTGAAGTAGAGCGCCGACATGATCGACACCATCGACGCGCAGGAGGCCTGATGCCCACCTACTTTAACGTCATGGTCGCCTTTGTCGCGCAGGTGGTTCGCATTGTGGATCATCCAGTTGGACAGCCACAGCAGGCGTTTTTCCAGCGTCGCGAGATGGCTGATGTCGGCTTCTGTCATGGCGGTGTTTTCCAGGTTGGCGCAACGGAGATCTGATTAACGGCCATTCTGGCGCAACTGGTGCGGCAAGTGATGCTTAAGTTGATAGCGATCTTTACAAATTGTGAAATTTTCTGCAGTCTCTGCCTAACTCAACAGCATAAAATGTCGCTAATGAAACTTGATGCAACAGATCGTAGAATACTTACCGAACTTCAGAAGCATGGTCGGTTGTCGAATGTCGAGCTTTCGGCACGCGTCAACCTTTCACCGTCCCCATGCCTCGCCCGGGTGAAAGCGCTCGAGAAATCCGGCGCCATCGACCGGTATGTCGCGCTGGTCAAGCCAGAAGTACTGGGATTGGGATTGAGCGTTTTCATCCAGGTCACGCTTGAGCGGCAAACTGAAAAGGGTCTGGCCGATTTCGAATCCCGGATGCTGGCATTCGACGAGGTCATGGAATGCTACCTGATGACCGGTGACAGCGACTATCTTGTGCGCCTTGTCGTTGCAGATATCAACAGTTTGCAGCGCTTCATCGTGCGGGAGTTGACCACGATCCCCGGTGTCGCCAATATCAAGTCCAGCTTTGCCCTGAAACAGGTGAAGTACAAAACCGCGTTGCCAGTCGGAATTTGACGGATTTCAGCCGGCGACGTGGGTGGTCGGTTCGCCGCATCACGAAGATAATGAAAGCGAGTGGACTATTGAAAGTCCAACAACAAACGTTATGTTGTAAATAACATTTACAGGTATAATCCAGCCCCGGAGGCAAATGTGGCCAGAAGCAAATCCGCCGTGAAAGAAGCCGTCGGCTTTCCAGCCGAACGCGGCGGAACCATGCTCAACCGCGCCAGTTATGCGGATCAGGCCTATGCGTATCTGTTTCACCAGATCACCATCGGCGCCTATGCCGAAGGTGAACAGCTGCCCTCGGAAAACGAGCTGTGTGATTTGTTCGGCATCTCCCGCCCTGTTGTCCGCAAGGCGCTGGAGAAGCTGCGCGAAGATGACCTGATCGATTCCCGGCGCGGCTCGGGGTCGTTCGTCAAACGGCGTCGGAAAACGGCGAACGAAGGCGCTTTTACCGACGGGCGTCTGCGCGAGATCCTGATGAACCTCGAATTCCGCAAGGTGATCGAGCCCGAGGCCGCCTATTTTGCCGCCCAGCGGCGCAGTGATGCCGATCTGGCGATGATCAAGGCGGCCGTGGACGAATTCGAGGCCTATTCGGTCAAGGAGGGCAAGGTCGGGCGTCACCTGGACTTCAAATTCCACCACGCTGTCGCCACTGCCAGCGGCAACCACCGCTTCGTCGAGGCGATCGCGGCCGTCGAATACGACGTGGACAACGCGGTGAACCTTGTGCGTTACCTGGCGCGGTTCGACCATCTCGAACGGGCCCGCATGGTCTGGCAGGAACATCTTGGGATGTACGAAGCGATCAAAAGCCGGGATGCCGAAAAGGCACGGCAATTGATGGAAGAACATCTGGAACAGGCCCGTGTCCGGATGATGGAACACCGACCCTGAAGGGTCAGACCTTCACCGGATCGCCATCCAACCTGACAATTCCCTGTATCCCCGCGCGGTCTGCAGGCGGGAACCGCCGCAGGACCTCGGGATCGTGTCCCGGCACGATATGGGCGGGGCTGGGGGCCAGCCGCTTGACGGTTCGAAACCCTTCCAGCATCGCCTCGGCATCGTGGACCAGTGGAAAGGGATGTTCCAGTTTGGCATTGGCATAGTAGTGCGCGGCATCCGAAGCCAAAACCAGCCGACCGCGCCGCGTCTCGACCGTGACCACCTGCAGGCCCCGCGTGTGACCCCCGACTAGATGCACAAACACGCCCGGGGCGATTTCCGCCGTACCCTCGTGAAACCGAACGTGCCCGGCGTGCACCCGCTTCACCAGCGTCGCGACCGATGCCGGATCATAGGGTTTTCGCAACGCGGCATGGCACATGCAGGGGCCTGTGCAATAGGCCATTTCGGTCGCCTGAACGTGGATGCGGGCGTTGGGAAACAGATCGTGATTGCCGGCGTGATCCCAATGCAAATGGGTCAGGATCACGTCGCCTACCTTGTCGCGCCCTACGCCAAGCACGGCCAGCGCCGCTTCAACCGAGAGCAGGGTCTCGCGCCCACGCGCTCTGGCCTCGGCTTCGGCAAAACCGGTATCGACGGCGATGACGTGGTCGCCCGACCGCAACAGCCAGATGTAAAAGCTGAGCGGCATCGGCGCATCAGGGCGCGGGAAGGAAGGCGGCAACGGCGCCGTGAAGTTTTCGTATACCTGCCGGTCGATGTGGCGGCCATACTCAACCGCATACGCCTCCCACACACCGTTTGCCAAAGCGCTCATCTCAGGCCGGTATCGCGGTCTGGCCCGCAGGCCGCGCGACCGCCTCGGCAATAGCGGCACCGCAAGCCTCGGTTCCGGCGAGCCCGCCAAGATCACGGGTGCGGAATTGCTTCTGTGCAAGAACCTCTTCGATGGCGGTGACGATGGACGTGGCCGCTTCAGCATGTCCGAGATGCTCCAGCATCATAGCCCCCGCCCAGATCTGGCCGACCGGGTTGGCAATCCCCTGCCCGGCAATATCGGGGGCCGAGCCGTGGACCGGTTCAAACAACGACGGGAACCTGCCTGTCGGGTTGATGTTGCCGGACGGCGCGATGCCAATCGTGCCGGTACATGCGGGCCCAAGGTCTGACAGGATGTCGCCGAACAGGTTCGAGGCGACAACAACATTGAAACGCTGCGGATTCAGAACGAAATGCGCGGTCAGGATGTCGATATGGTATTTGTCCCATTTCACGTCTGGATATTGCTTGGCCATCGCTTCCACACGCTCGTCCCAGTAGGGCATCGTGATGGCAATGCCGTTCGACTTGGTGGCAGATGTCAGGTGCTTGCGCGGCGTCCGCTGGGCAAGGTCAAAGGCGAATTTCAGGATCCGGTCGACGCCGATCCGGCTCATCACAGTTTCCTGGACGACAACCTCACGCTCGGTGCCCTCGAACATCTTGCCACCGATCGCGGAATATTCGCCTTCGGTATTCTCCCGCACGACGTAAAAGTCGATATCCCCAGGTTCGCGACCTGCCAGCGGCGAAGGAACGCCGGGCATCAGGCGGACAGGACGCAGGTTCACATATTGGTCGAATTCCCGCCGGAACAGCAAGAGCGAGCCCCAAAGCGAAACGTGGTCGGCTATTTTTTCCGGCCAACCAACCGCGCCGAAATAGATCGCGTCATGGCTGCCGATCTGGTCTTTCCAATCGATGGGAAGCATCCGGCCGTGCTGTTCGTAGTAGTCCCAGGACGAGAACGGGAACTCGTCATAGATGATGTCCAGCCCGAACCGATCGGCCGCAGCACGCAACACGCGCAGCCCCTGGGGCACGACTTCCTTGCCTATGCCGTCGCCGGCGATCACTGCGATCCTGAGGGAGTTTTCGCGTCGAGCCGCCATCATGCGTCCTTCTTTGAATGGGCCGGCGTCGCGCCGGGGTTTGGTATTCGTGAACAGTCAGGATTTGACTGGGCGAGCCCGGTCGCTGATCAGGTTGTGGGTATGGACATGGCACCCCGCCTCGATCCGAGCTGTCGCCCGGCCAATGGAAATGCCGTATTTCAGAACCGGATCGCCAGGTTCGATAGGGACAAGCGCCAGCTTGTGACCGAACGGGATCGCATCGCCCAAGACAACCTCAATCGCGCCGTCGCCCTCATGGACCTGAACCGTTTCACCCGCGGCCAACCCACGCAGTGCGGTTGCGACGGTGTCACCAGCATTCAACATGATCGCATCGCGGGTCATAGCGCGGCTCCGAACCGGCTGACGACCTCGTCACCTTCGCCCAGAATCTCGCCCCAGGTCAGAGTGCCGCTCGCGACGCCTTCCAGCGCCGCGAGCAACCCGTCCGCCTGCGCCTCGGGCTCCTCCTGCCCAGTCAGCGCAGCATCGGCACGGAAATCGATTTGCCCGCCCAGCCGGGCGCAGCTTTCGGGGTTGGCGCTCACTTTCAGCGTCGGGGCCAACGCGCTGACATAAGAGTTCCCGACCCCGGTGGTGAACAGGATCACCTGCGCCCCCGCCGCGACGAAGCCCGTCAGCGATTCCGGCGCATAGGCCGGGGCATCCATGACCCACAAACCGGGTCGTGCCGGCGCCTCGGCATAGCCCAGGACACCTTCGATCGGGCGGGCGCCGGACTTGGCGGTGCTGCCCAGGGATTTCTCTTCGATTGTCGTTAGGCCCGAGGCCATATTGGTCGGCGTGGGGTTGCGGCCCGACAAATCAAAGCCAGCGTCAACCGCCGCCTGTTCGCGCCGTTTAACCGCCGCGACGATATCTGCGGCGACTTGTGGAGAACGCGCCCGCGCGGCGAGCAGATGCTCCGCGCCCAGCCACTCGGTCGTTTCACCCAGCATTGCGGTGCCGCCGGCATCAACGATGCGATCAGCCACACGCCCCAGCAAAGGGTTCGAAATCAGCCCCGAGCTTGGATCCGATCGTCCGCATTCCAGTCCAACCACCAGCGCCGAAAGCGGTGCGGTGGCTCGTCTCTGACGCGACATGGTCTGGATCAATTCCGCCCCCGCTCGCAGGCCGCGTTCGACCAGGGCGAAGGTATCATTGCCGCAATCATCCATGCTGAGCACAACGCATGCAGCCTTGCGCGCAACCAACCCTTCAGCCAGCGCCGCCAGAACGGCCGGGTTGTCCCCGATCAGCAGGGTTGCGCCAATATTCGGATGCGCGGCCAAGCCGAGTGCGGCGCGGTCGTGAACCGCCTTGTCCTCGCCGATCAGCCCCGCCTCGTAGGGCAGGACCACGCAGGCGACGTCGCGCAAAGCTGCCGCGATGCGGCGGCAGGCGGGGCCGGTCAGCCCGCCAACCGACAGCACCAAGAGCCGGTTGCGGATGCCAATGCGGCCGTCGGGCCGGTGATATCCCTGAAAAGTGGTCATGACATCCCGGCCCTCTGCCCGCACCCTGCCTCAACCGGCCTTCTTGATCGGCTCCTGCCGCGCCTCGACGCCCAGCTTCTCTTCCAGCATGAACATCAGGCGCGCTGTGTCGCGATCACCGTAGCCCGCGACAATGGCTGCATCGAGCGCCGCCAGCCCGCCACGGCCGATCCGTGACGGAATTCCCAGCGTTTCTTCAAGTTCGCAAGCTAGGCGCACGTCCTTTGCCGCCAGCCGGATGGCGAAGCCCGGGCTGTCGTCGCCGAGGAAACCCTTCTTGGGCATGGCGGTGGAAAACTGGCTGTTCCACGCCATCGTGTTCTTCATCACGCTCTGCATCAGTTCCAGCGTCAGGCCGCATTTCAGGCCAAGCGCCAGCGCTTCGGTATTGGCGACCATGATCGTTGTCGCCAGTACGTTGTTGGTGATCTTCATCGCGTGGCCCATGCCCGGCCCGCCGCAATAGTATTTCTCGTTGCCCATGCAATCCAGAACCTGCTCGGCCTTGGCAATCGCCTCCGGCTCGCCGCCGATCATCAGCGTGAGCGTGCCCGTGACCGCGTGTTCAGAGGTTTTGCCGACAGGGCTGTCGACCAGGTTCATGCCACGCTTGCGCAATTCGTCACCGACGGCTTGCGAGGTAGTCGGGTCGATCGTGCTCATCTCGATCACGATCCCGCCTTCACGCATCTCCTCGGCGACACCATCCTTGCCCAGAATCGCGCTGCGGACATGGTGTGGTTCCGGCAGCATGGTGACGACGAAGTCGCTAGCCGCCCCGACCTCGCGGGGCGACGAACAGGCCTTGGCGCCAGCCTCGACCAGACGCGCAACAGCATCCGGGTTGAGGTCGAAAACCGAGAGCGTATGACCGCCCTTGAGGATGTTGAGCGCCATTGGCGCGCCCATCACACCCAGACCGATAAATCCAACGTTGGCCATTCTCTCTTACCTTTCTCTGGCGTTTCGTTATCTGCGGATCGTCAGGCCGATTTCTCGGTCCATTGATCCATGTTCCACAGCGGCAGGCCGCGAAGGTCGTTGACGTCGGTCCGGGTAAACTCGGACGCCGCCGTCTTGCTGCCCAGCAATTCGTAAGCCTGCTTGGCCAGCGGCGCGGTCAGCTCGAACGCCCCCTTGACCTGATCCCAGCTCAGCGGCTGTTCGATCACGCCGCCATCGACCAGGTATTGCGAGGCTTGCTGTACGGCGCGCGCTTCGGCGTTGGTCGGCCAGGCCCAGCCGCGGCTGAAGATCAGGTCGTCGTTGACGACTTTGGCGCCGTCTTCCGGCTCGAGCTTCCAGTAATCCTTGACCAGTTGCGAAACTTCGCCGGGGTCTTGTGCCGACAGGCGCGCCACAGCTTCCTGCTGGGCCGCCATGAACGCCACAACGATGTTCGGATGCTGCTCGGCCAGCGAATTGCGAAGCACCCAGAACGAGCGGTGGATGTAGTAGCCTTCGGGGTAGAACGGCGAGTTCTTGACCGAGGGGATCTCGATCCCGGCGCCGGTGCCCAGAGGGCCATCGTAGAAGTCCTCGGTATAGCCATAGGAGTTCCAGATCGCCTTGGTGCCCTGCTTTGCGGCGGCGAGGTACATCGGCTGGATGGCAATCGCGGCATCGAGCCCGGTGGGCACGGCGGCAGCCTGGCTCAGAACCGGCACGTTGACCAGGTTGATCCCCAGTTCGCGCGGATCGGCCGAGCCGAGTTCCCAGCGCAGCATCTGGCTAAGTGCGTTATAGGGGTCACCGCCCAGCAGCGAGCCGATGGTCTTGCCCTTGAGGTCCTCCGGTTTGCGGATGCCACGGTCTTCGCGGGTCACGATCATGAAGCGCAGGCGGCCTTCGCCGACGCACATCAGGCTGAGCGGCAGGCCAGCGGCGATCGAACGGATGATCGGCGTGTTGCCCCACATGCCCATATCGAGGTCATTGGCAACAAAGGCTTCCACCTGCGGCATGGCGGTCGGATAGTCGCGCCAGTCGACGGTCAGTTCATAGCCGAGCTCCGCGGCATATTTTTCGAACAGCTTTTCCTTGATCATCAGGGCGGTCATCGGCGCGTTTCCGGCTGCCCATGGAATCCGCCCGCACGAGACGGTCAGCTTGTCGGTTGCCGCGCGGACGATCCCGGGCGAGGCAAGCAGGCCCGCGGTCGCCCCGGTCGCTGCGAGGAACGAACGGCGGTTGAGCGTCAAAAGACTCGGTTTGTTTGCGGACATGGTTTTCCTCCCTTGGTCCGGATGGTTGGCCCGTCGAATGCCGGGCCGACGAGAAACTTGAAAATGTGTCTGGTCAGGCGATGGCGCGGCAGGCCTCGTCTCGGATCAGCGACCAGATTTCCTCACTGAGTTCAGCGAAGCGTGGGTCGAGGCGGACCTCTTCGTTGCGCGGGCGTGGGATATCGACATCCAGAACCGCGCTGACGCGGCCCGGATGGCTCGACATCACGACCACGCGGTCGGCAAGGAACACCGCCTCGTCAATTCCGTGGGTGATAAAGATCACCGTCTTTCGGTCGGCCTTTTCGCTGGTCTCGCCCCAGATCTGCAACAGCTCGACCTGCAGCACCAGCCGGGTCTGCGCATCCAGAGCGCCCAGCGGCTCGTCCATCAGCAAAACCTCCGGCCCGTTTGCCAGAAGTCGTGCCAGTGCCACCCGCTGCCGCATGCCGCCTGAAAGCTGGTGTGGGAACTTGCTTTCGGCGCCCTTGAGGCCGACCATTTCGACGAAGTGGTTGATCCGATCCTCGCGATCGGCCGCTGACATCCCAGCCCCCGCGGTGCCATGGCGCAAGCCGAAGCCGACATTGTCGCGCACGGTCTTCCAAGGGAACAACGCATAGTCCTGAAACATCACGCCGCGATCGGCGCCCGGGGCGGAAATCGCCTTGCCGTCCATCTCGATTGCGCCCGAGCTGGACTTTTCCAGCCCTGCGATCATGTTCAGCACGGTCGACTTGCCGCAACCGGACGGGCCGACGATACAGATGAATTCGCCTGACTGCACATCGAGGTTGAAATCGGCCACCGCCAGCGTGCGCTGCCCGGTGCGCGGGGCGACGAATTCCTTCGAAACACCTTTCAGACGCAGTTTCGGAGCAGGTTTCGGATGGATCATCTGGACACTCATGGATCAGTTCCTCCAGGGCAGAAGCTTGTGCTCGATCAGCCGGAACAACCGGTCGATCAGCAGGGCAATGACACCGACCACGATCATGCAGACGACAATCCCGTTCAGGTCGATGGAATAGGCGTAGAAAACGAACATCATCTGACCGACGCCGCCGGACGTGCCACCGCCAGACTTGGCGCCGACGGCCAGTTCAGCGGCGATGATCGCGGTCCAGGCCACGCCCATGGCGAGGCGCGAGCCCAGCAGGACGCTGGGGATGGCGGCCGGGACGATGACGACCAGAACCGTGCGCAACCGCGACAGCCCCATGGTCTGTGCCGCGCGGATCAGTTGGCGGTCGACCCGGCTGACCCCGTGAATGGTATTGATCAGAAGCGGAAAGAAGGCGGCATAGGCAACGATGGTCAAAGCGGCCGGCGTGCCAGTCCCGAACCATAGGATCGCGATCGGCAGGATCGCCATCGGCGCGATCGGGCGGAAGCTTTCCGCGATCGGGTCGAGGTTTTCGCGCACGATCCGGCTCGATCCCATCAGGACACCGAGGCTTAGGCCCGCGACCAGTGCGATGGCGAACCCGGCCAGCACGCGGCCCAGGCTCTGGATCGTGGCCCAGATCAATTCACCGCTCGCCGTCAGTTCGGCCAAGGACTGCACCACCTTCAGCGGTGCGGGCGCGGGCGAGGTTTCCGGCAGCGTCATTGCCCAGGCCTGCCAGATCACCAATAGAATGATCGGAAGGGTCAGCGCCTTGGCCCAGTTGGGCATGCCCCCGGTGGCACGTACATTCACGTTCGTGCTCATTGGTCGATCCCCATTCCATCCGCCCAGGGCGTCAGTTTGCGTTGCGCGGTGCGCAGAACGACGTCGCTCAGGTAGCCAACGACACCGATCAGCACGATGAAGGAAAAGACTTTTGGGCTCATCAGAAGCTGGCGATACCACTCGATCGAGAAACCGAGGCCGCTGGGCGAACCGATCAGCTCGGCCGCGATGATCGCCGCCCAGGCCGAAGCAAAGGCAATGCGAAAGCCGACCATAACCGAGGGCAGCGCAGCGGGAACGATCACGTGAAGCATCTGCGCACGGCGCGTGATCCCCATGGTCCGGGCGGCGGCCAGCAACTTGCGGTCGATGTCACGCACGCCGTCGATCGTGTTGAGAAGCAGCGGGAAGAAGGCGACATAGGCCATGATGAAGACCGGCAGCGTTCCGCCGACCCCGAAGATGAAGAGGCCGAGCGGGATCCACGCGATACCGGAGATCGGGCGCAGCAACTCGACGATCGGATCCAAATAGGTGTTCAGTTCGCGGCTAAGCGCCATCGCGAAACCGAGCGGCACGGCGATCACCGTTGCCACCATGAGCGCTACCCCGAGGCGCGAGACACTGATCAAGGTCTGGCTGAGCAGCTCGCCCTTGGCGGCAAGGCCAACCATGGCGTCAAACACCTTTGCCGGCGACGGCATCTGAAGTGGGCTGGAAACCCACGCCGCAAGCAAGGCCCAGAGGCAAATGAAAACAGCAAAGGCGCGCAAGGAGATAAACCAGCGCGCGCGCCAGACCCTACGGGCAACTCCTGCGATGGGAATGCGCCGCCCTGGGGCGGTTACCGCATCTGGTCGCGCCGTTTCAGCAACTGGGGCGTCTTCGGGCATGACCGTCATGGCAGGGTTCTTTCTGGGCAGCGTTGCAGGCATTTTTTCAACTCCATTAGTTGTAAATATATGTATCAACTTTTTTGGATGTCAATTTTTTTTACAAATTATTTTGGACATGGCTGAACTCGCGAGGATAAAAGGTTTTTTTGCTTCCCGGGCATCTCTGGCGCAACCGAGAGAGCGGCTTTCGCCAAGCAAACCGCGCCAAGGCGATACCCGAGCGATTCGCCTCAACCTCCCAGTCGGCCAAACGGAAAACGGCCGCGCGGAGATCCGCGCGGCCATTCTCTCCAATGTCTGATGTGGTGTTGCGGTGCCGCGCCCTAGCGGGTCACGGCCGTAAAGCCCCCGTCGATATAGATGACCTGCCCGTTGATATAGGACCCGGCATCGGAGGCCAGCAGCAGCGCCGCCCCAGCGATATCCTGCGGCCGCCCCCAGCGTTTGCACGGCGTCCAGTCCCGCACGAAATCATGGAAATCCTTGACGTTTGCCTGGCTGAATTCGGTAATGGTGTACCCCGGGGCCAGCACGTTGACGGTTACGCCGGTCCCGGCAAGGTCCGCCGCAACGGCCTGGGCAAAGGAATGCACCGCCCCCTTGGCGGAAACATAGGGCACAAGGTTCGGGCGCGAAACGTGGCCCATGATTGACCCCATATTGATGATCCGGCCCGCCCCTTGCTTCACCATGATCCGCGCCGCTGCTTGAGCCACGGTGAAATAAGCGTTCAGGTCCGTGTCGATCACCTTGCGCCAGTCGGAATCATCGAGTTCAAGGAAAGGCTTGCGCACGATCACAGCCGCGTTGTTGACAAGGATATCCAGCTTCCCCCAAACCGCTGCGGCCTGTTCGACACCTGCGCGCGCGGCATCGGCGTCATTGACGTCAAAGGTCAGGGAATGAACCTCGGCCCCAGCCTCGCGCAGGGCCTGGGCGCGTTCGTGCACCCGATCGCTCAGATCCGCGAGGATCAGCTTTGCCCCTGCCGCGGCAAACGCCTCGGACACGCCCGAGGCGATGCCGCCAGCCGCACCGGTGATCAGGGCAACGCGGCCCTGAAGCGAGAAGAGCCGTGATGGCTCGAGTTGGTCTAGCATGGTGGTTTCCGTTTCTTTCCAATTGTTACACTAACCGGTTGGGCGTTTCGCCGCCGGCAAGACAGGTTTCAATCGTGTCAAGCAGCATGTGCCCCATTCGGGCCCGCGTGCCGAGAGTCGAACTGCCCTGATGCGGCTGCAGGAATACATTGGGCAGATCCAGGTAGCCGGGATGGATGTCGGGCTCGCCGTTGAACACGTCCAGCCCGGCCGCCCCGACCTGCCCGGATTGGAGCCCTGCGATCAGGGCCGGGTCGTCAACCAGATCGCCGCGCGCAACATTCACGACGATGGCACCACGTGGCATCAGGGCAATGCGGGTGGCATTCACGATGCCCCGCGTCTGCGGGCTGGACGGCGCCGCCAGAACGAAGAAGTCGCTTACCGCGAACAGGCTTTCAGCATCCGAGTGATAGACCGCACCGCCCTCCAGATCCGGCGCAAGGCGCGACCGGTTGTGATAGTGCACCTCCATCTCAAAGGCTTCCCGGGCCCGCTTTGCGATGGTCCGCCCGATCCGCCCCATGCCCAGGATACCCAGGCGCGCGCCAGTGATGTCGCGCCCCAGAAGCTGTGTCGGAGACCAGCCGCGCCAGGTCTTGTCATAAAGCATCCGCTCACCTTCATGGGCACGCCGCGCGGCGCAGAGCATGAGCATGATCGCCATCTCGGAAACCGCTTCGGAATGGATGCCCGGCGTATAAACCACCGCGATGCCTCGCGCCCGCGCCGCATCCAGATCGATATGATCGTGGCCCACCGACAGTGTCGCAATCAGGCGCACACTATCCGGCAGTCCTGCAACGAGAGTTGCATCAAGTCGATCCATCGCCATGACCAGCAGAACCTCGGCCGCGTGCCCGCGGGCCGCCGCAATCAGCTCATCTGCGGTCAATGTCCGTTCATCGAGATTGATCCAGGGCCGCCAGTCTTGATCCAGCCGCTCCATTAGCGCGTCGGGCAACTGACGCGTGACCACAATTGGCACGTGGCCACCGCGCCCCGACCGATCCTGCATCAGAACTTCCATTTCGGGCCTTCCCGTTCATTTCTTGTGTGTTGACTAATTACAAGTTTTAATGTTGTCAATATTAGTAACAACATGTATCCATCACGCCGAACCGTCAACCATCCTGGAATCGCTCTCATGGACGCCGTCGTCACCGAACAGCCCGCCGTCGTCTACCGCAACCTGATCGCCGGACGCGCCGAGGATGCCGAGGATGGGCGCACGCTTGAAACCCTCGCACCCAGCGACGGCTCTGGCTTCGGCTCGATCCCCCGGTCGGGCGCATCAGAGATTGACCGCGCCGTGCGGTCTGCCCGCGCCGCCTTCGAAACCACGTGGAGCCGCTTCACCGCCATCGAACGCGGGCGTCTCTTGATGAAGCTCGGTGATGCAATCCTTTCCTGGACCGACGAGCTCGGCGCCCTGGAATCGCTCGACACCGGCAAGCCGATCAGCCAGGGCCGCGCCGACATCGTCGCCACCGCGCGGTATTTCGAATATTACGGGTCCGCGGCCGACAAGCTGCATGGCGAGACCATCCCCTTTCACAACGGCTACACCGTCGCCGTGGTGCGCGACCCGCACGGGGTGACCGGCCATATCGTGCCGTGGAACTACCCCAGTCAGATTTTCGGCCGCTCGGTCGGCGCCTCGCTGGCCTGCGGCAATACCTGTGTGGTGAAACCTGCCGAAGATGCGGGCCTGTCGCTGCTCCGTATCGCCGAACTGGCACTAGACGTCGGCTTTCCAGAGGGTGTCCTGAACATCGTCCACGGCCTGGGCGCCGAAGCGGGCGCCGCGCTGACAGCGCATCCGGACATCAATTACGTCTCATTCACCGGCAGCCCTGAGGTCGGCGCCATGGTGCAGAAGGCCGCCGCCGACAACCATATCGGCTGCACGCTGGAACTTGGGGGCAAATCGCCCCAGATCGTTTTTGCCGATGCCGATCTCGAAACGGCGATGCCGGTACTGGTCAAGGCGATCCTTCAAAATGGCGGCCAAACCTGTTCGGCCGGAAGCCGCGTCCTCTTGGAACGGCCCATCTATGATGTCGTTGCCGCCGAACTGGCCTCGCGTTTTGCAGGCGTCACAGCCGGCCCACACGACCAGGATCTCGATCTTGGCGCAATGGTAACGGCAAAACAGCAATCGCGCGTGAAATCCTTTGTGGCCGAAGCCGAGGCTGCCGGCATTCCTGTCCTCGCCCGAGGCCAGATCGCCGGCAATGCTCCGAAAGGCGGCTTCTATGTCGAGCCGACATTATTTGGCCCGGTCCCCCGCGACGCAAGACTGGCCTGTTACGAGGTGTTCGGCCCGGTTCTGTCATTGATGCCGTTCTATGATGAGGCCGATGCGATCCGATTGGCCAACGGCACCGACTATGGGCTGGTCGCCGGTATCTGGACCGGCAACACCAACCGGTCGATGCGTGTCGCCCGCGCGATGCAGTGCGGGCAGGTCTTCATCAACGGATTCGGTGCTGCTGGCGGAATCGAGTTGCCCTTCGGAGGGGTCAAGAAATCCGGCCACGGCCGGGAAAAAGGGTTCGAGGCGCTCTACGAATTCTCGGCCTCGAAAACCATCGTACTGAACCACGGATGATCTGAGATGAAACTGAAAGACAGGACAGCCATTGTCACCGGCGGCGCACAGGGCTTCGGCTATGGCATCGCCCAACGCTTTGTCGAAGAAGGCGCGCGTGTCGCGATCCTCGACATGAATGCCGACAAGGCACAGGAAGCCGCCAGCGAAATCGGCGGCGGCACCATCGCCTTCGGCTGCGACGTGACCGACGGTACCGGCCTGACCAGGGTCGTCGGGCAAGTGATCGCGGCTTTCGGACGGCTCGACTGCGTCGTCAACAACGCCGGCACCACGCATCGCAACCAACCGATGCTGGACGTGACCGAGGCCGAATACGACCGCGTCTTCAACGTCAACGTCAAGTCGATCTACCTGATGAGCCACGCCGTGATCCCGCATTTCCGCGCGATGGGCGGGGGCAACATGGTCAATATCGGGTCGACTGCGGGCATCCGTCCGCGCCCCGGTCTCGTCTGGTATAACGCATCGAAAGGGGCGGTGAACCTGCTGACCAAGGCCATGGCGATCGAGCTGGCGCCCGATCAGATCCGGATCAACGCGATCGCTCCGGTGGCGGGTGAAACGCCGCTTCTGGCCCAGTTCATGGGCGAAGACACGCCCGAGAAGCGGGCGCAGTTTCGCTCGACCATCCCGCTCGGGCGGCTTTCGACGCCGCTCGATATCGCCAACGCGGCACTGTACCTGGCATCCGACGATGCCGCTATGGTGACTGGTGCGGTGCTGGACGTCGATGGCGGCCGCTGCATCTGAGGCCGCCGTCGCGGGGCTGCGACGGGTCGGTGAGAGCCGTGATATCCTGGGGGAGTGTCCCACCTGGGACGCGCGCGCGGGCGTTCTGTGGTGGGTCGATATCCGCCAGCCCCGGATTCGCCAGCTTGATCCTGCAACGGGCACTATCCAAACCTGGGACATGCCGGCGATGATCGGCGCGCTGGCTCTGACCGAAGGGCCGGAGCTGATCGTGGCCCTGGGCAACCGGGTGACGCTGTGGCATCCCGAAACGGGCGAGGCCCGAGTACTGGCCGAAGCGCCCGACCTGCCAGGTCATCGTTTCAACGATGGCCGGACCGACCGGCAGGGGCGGTTCTGGGTCGGTACGATGCACAATGTCACGCGCGCACCAGAGGGCACGCTGTTCAGGCTCGACCCCGATGGCCTGACCCCCGTCCTGAACGGCATCTCGATCCCCAACAGCCTTGCGTGGTCCTCCGACGGGCAGCGAATGTATTTCGCCGATTCACTGAAACACAGGGTCGATGCCTATGATTTCGATCCGGCGACCGGCTCGCTAGGCTTGTCCCGGTCCTTCGCGGTCAGCACCCCACCCGCCTTTCCCGACGGTTCAACGGTTGATGCCGAAGGCCATCTCTGGGTGGCCGAGTTCAATGGCGGGCGCGTAGCCCGGATCGCCCCCGATGGGACGATTTCATCCATCATCGAAACACCTGTCGATCGGCCGACCGCATGCGCGCTGGGCGGGGCGGACTTCCGGACCCTCTACATCACCACCACCTGCCAGAACATGACGGAAGCCGAACGCGCCGCGCAACCGCTGACCGGCGCGCTCTTCTCGGTCCGCGTCCCGGTGCCTGGCCTGCCCGAGCCGCGCGTTACCCACCTGCCTGCCTGAAGGACCAAACCCATGAACGCCACCCCCGCCATCGCCCGTGTCGACGCTTTCGCTTTCCGCGTTCCCATTGCCCAGCCGATCAAGGTTGCCTTCGGCACGTTCCTTGATCGGCCGATGGTGCTCCTTCGCGTCACCGATACCGAAGGCGCCCAGGGCTGGGGCGAGGTCTGGTCGAACTGGCCCGCCGTCGGCGCCGAACACCGCGCCCGCCTGGCCGCCGATCTGGGTGCAACACTGATCGGCAAAAGCTACGACGATCCAGCGCAGGCGTTCGATCACCTGACCCGCTTGACCGAGGTCGTGGTCCTGCAAACCGGCGAGGTCGGCCCTATTACACAGGTGATCGCCGGTATCGACATTGCGCTTTGGGATTTGAAGGCCCGCCGCGCCGGGCTGCCGCTGGCCCGTCTCCTGTCCGACAATCCGATGGCACGTGTGCCCGTCTATGCAACCGGCATCAACCCGGACGATGCTGCCGATTTCGCCGCCGCTCGCTATGCAGAAGGCCACCGCGGCTTCAAACTGAAGATAGGGTTCGGGCGAGACCGCGACCTTGGCAATATCGCCGATGTCCGTGCCGCCATCGGCGCCGCGGCCGAATTCAGCATCGATGCCAACCAGTCCCTGTCGCCCGAGGAAGCCGCCAGCGTGGCGCAAGCCGCCGCGATCCATAACCTCCGCTGGTTCGAGGAACCGGTGCGGGTCGACACGCCGCTGCAGGCTTGGGACACGCTCGCCGCCGCATCACCCATCGCGCTGGCAGGAGGCGAGAACCTGCGCGGCGGCGATTTCGCCACATGGCTCGCCCGTGGGGCGCTGCGATACTACCAACCCGACATTACCAAATGGGGCGGCATCACAGGCTGCATGCGCGTGGCCAAGGCAGCCGCACAGGCTGGCGCGGTCTACTGCCCGCATGTCTTTGGCGGCGGCATTGCCAGCCTCGCTTCGCTGCACGCCCTGGCCGCCGCGGGCGGCGAAGGCAACCTTGAGATGGACTGCCATCCCAATGCCGGGCGCGAGTTGATCGTCGGCGATCTCCTGCCTGTGTCCGAGGGTTTCGTTGCACTAACCTCGGGCCCCGGTCTTGGCGCTGAAATCGACCTGCCAGCGCTAAACCTCTACGCCACCTGGTCTTCCGACCAGATGTGAGGAGCCCCCCATGAAAGCGATCCGCGCCCACGCCTTTGGCGGCCCTGAAAACCTCGTCCTCGATGACGTCGCAACACCCGAACCCGGCCCCGGCGAAGTCCTGATCGAGATCCGTGCAGCGGGGGTCAACCCGGCGGACACCTATATGCTGACCGGCAAGTATGCGATAACCACCGACCTGCCCTACATCCCGGGCGGCGATTGCGCCGGTTTGGTCGCCTCAGTCGGGGCCGGTGTCGAGGCGTTCACGCCCGGCGACCGTGTATTCGTGAGCGCGGCCCTCGGGCGCGCCATGTCCGGATGCTACGCTGAATACGTGGTGCGTCCGGCCGCGAATGTCATGCCGTTGCCCGCCAACGTCGGATTCGCCGAGGCCGCGGCGCTCGGCGTGCCCTATGTCACCGCCCATTTCGCGCTGTTCACCCGCGGACGCGCGCAGGTGGGCGAAACCGTCTTCATCCACGGCGCCAGCGGAGCCGTCGGCACCGCCGCAATCCAACTGGCGCGCCGCGCCGGGCTCAAGGTGATCGGCAGCGCCGGCAGCAATGCAGGGCTTCAACATATCCGCGCCGAAGGCGTCGACCTGGCCGCCGATCACACCAAACCCGGTTACCTGGACGCGGTGCGTCAGGCGACCGGCGGCACCGGCCCCACGCTGATCCTGGAAATGCTCGCCAACGAAAACCTCACGGCCGACATGGACCTTGCGCCCCAATTCGGGCGCATCGTGATCATCGGCTGCCGTGGCGACATATCAATTTCACCCCGCGTCGCGATGCTGAAAGAGCTGGATATCCTCGGCACCGCCATCTGGAACCCGCCCCACCAAAAGGTGAAAGCCGTGCTTGAAGACATCTCGACCGGCCTTGCCGATGGCAGTCTCAAACCCGTCGTCGGCGAGACATACCCATTGGCAGAAGCTGCCGAATGTCACCGCAAAGTCCTGAGCGCGGGCGCGAGAGGAAAAATCATCCTCGCGCCTTCGTCCAAATCCATCCCTTGAACATTCGGAAAATAGAAAGATCACGCCATGAGCAAAGCGACTGCAAAAAGCACTGCGAAAATCTCTGTTCCGGCCATTCGCGCACGAAAAGGCGGAACTCCGATTGTTGCGATTGTCGGCTACACATCGCCGATCGCAAAGATCGTCAATGACATCGTGGACTTCATACTTGTTGGCGATTCCGTCGGCATGACGGTCTACGGCGAAAGCTCGACAGTGGGCGTCACGATGGAGATCATGATCGCCCACGGCAAAGCGGTCGTCAAAGGCGCGCCGCGCCCGTGCGTCGTGGTCGACATGCCTTTCGGGTCATATGAATCCAGCCCAGAGAAGGCCTTTGACAATGCGGCACGGCTCATGGCCGAAACAGGCTGCGACGCGATAAAGCTGGAAGGCGGGGTTGTGATGGCAGACACCATCTCGTTTCTCGTCGAACGCGGTATTCCCGTCGTCGCCCATATCGGCCTGCAGCCACAGCGCGTCAACGCGACCGGCGGTTTCAAAACCCAGGGCAAAGACGAACACGCTGCTGCCCTGATCATCGAGGACGCGCGCGCCGTCGAAAAGGCCGGAGCCTTTGCCGTCGTTGTCGAGGCTGTCCCGGCATCCCTTGCAACCCGGATCACCGAAAGCGTCTCGATTCCCACGATCGGGATTGGCGCCTCCAGAGAGTGTGACGGTCAAATTCTGCTGATCGACGACCTGATCGGTCTTTTCCGCGATTTTACGCCGCGTTTTGTGAAGAAATATGCCAACGTCGCAGAAACCATAGAACACGCGGTGACGACCTTTGCCGAAGAAACCATCGCCCGAAAATTTCCCTTTGATGATAATACGTTCTAAGGATGAGGCGTTGTTTTCAGACCGGTTCGGGTTCTGTCGTAAAATTGTGCTGAAGTTGGTAAAGCCTTACTCATCGTATCCGGTCAAACCATCCGAACGGTGGTGTCAGAACAATGCGAACAAATCTCAGGATAGGCCTGAATTCGATACCTAGCCTGCAAGGAGCTGCCGCCACTCAGCAAGAGCAACGCTACGGTTCAGCTTGAAATTTGATCGGGAAGTTAGACTGCGCTCCAGGTTGAAGTGGTTGGTGACTGAGGCATGTACGGAAACAAACTGAGCAGCCTCATTTGACCGGTCCAATTTTATAGTTAGTGCATATTTAGCCTTTG
>CAZNMV010000016.1:0-19079 GCA_964573835.1 uncultured Aestuariivita sp.
ACCAGATCGCCGCCGATATGTCCGCAAGGTTTCAGCAGCAGGCTGACACGTGATGGCCCGAACCGGCCTTCCACCTCGGGCACCAGCGATTCCTGAATCGTCTTGGCCTGCAGCAGGTCCTGGTCGATGCGTTCATAGGCCGCCTGCAGTTGCGCCAGCGTATCGGAAATCATCCGGTTCTTTTCCGACAACTGGCGTTCCATCGTGAGGATGCGCGTCGCGGCCGAGATGCGGGCGCGCAGATCGTCGGGTGTGGCCGGTTTGATGAGGAAATCGTCGGCGCCCGCCTCGAACCCTTGCGTGATGTCATGCGCATCGCTTTTCGAGGTGAGCAGGATGAAATAGCCGTACCTTTCCCGCGGCATGGCACGGAAGGCGCGGCAGAAATCGAGCCCCGACATCCCCGGCATGACCCAGTCGCTGAAGACGATGTCGGGCGGTGTCGCGGCGCAGATGGCCAGCGCGGCATCGGCGCTGTCGGCTTCGATCACGTCATGGCCCGCGCGGCGCAGCGACTTGGCCAGGATGCTGCGCTGCAACCGGCTGTCATCGACGACCAGAATCCGCCCGATCGGCGTCTTGCCGGCCTCCGCCGCCAGAGAAAGAGCCTGACCCGTCATCGCCCGCGATCCCGCCTGTTGCCCTGATGCACCCCACCGATTGGCGCGTCGGGGGACGGTGCCTGCCGGGAATGAACGAAAGGTGAAACGGACAATCCGATCAGTTCAAATGCGCGGCTTTACCGGCGCTTAACCCGGCGCAGGCAGAAGGAATGCGGGGGCGGAAAGGTTTCGCCATGATCGACTGGACACGGATCGCGCAACTGCGCCGCGACATAGGAGAGGAAGACTTTGACGAGGTGATCGATATCTTCGTCGATGAAGTCGAAGGCATCATCGACCGCCTGCGCGACGCCGCGTCGCCCGAACAGATCGCAGACGACCTGCATTCCCTGAAAGGCAGCGCGTCGAACCTGGGCTTCACCGCGGTCACGCAGGTCTGTTCGGCGGGCGCGGTGCGGGCGCTGTGCCCCGATCAGGGGGGGTTCGACCCGACCGAACTGCTGCAGACATACGAGGTGTCGAAGGCTTGTTTCCTTGACGGGATCGCGGCGCAACTGATCTGAGCGGTCAGATCAGCTTGTGCAGGTTCTTCATGTCGATCCCGCCCAGATCGCGCAGGGCCTTGGCGCGCAGGGCGCGCATTCCGGCCAGCCACTTTTCGGGTTCGGCCGCGCGCAGCCGTGTGTATTGGGCGACCTGCGGATGGGGCAGGATCAGGAATTGTTCCTCGGCGATCCCGTCGATAACCGCGCAGGCGACCTGATCCGGCGTCAGCAGGCTGCCGCTGTCCCGCACATCAGCCTCGCTCAGCCCGATCAGGGGCGTGGCCACGTATTGCGGGCAGATCACCGACACCCGGATGCCCTGATCGCGGTGCGTGATGAACAGCGATTCGGCAAAGCTGACCGCCGCATGCTTGGTCGCGGAATAGGCGGCGTCGCCGATCTGGTTCAGAAGCCCGGCAGCCGACGCCATATTGACAAGATAGCCTTCGCCGCGCGCGATCATCGCGGGCAGGACCGCGCGGGCGGCATGGACATGGGACATGACATGCACCTGCCAGTTCCGCGTCCAGACCTCGTCCGCCGCCGATGCGGCGTGATCGGGTTCACCGACCCCGAACCCGGCATTCGACACGAAGATATCGACGGGGCCGAAGGCATCTTCCGCCGCCCGCACCGCCGCCTGAATGTCGCTTTCCCGCGTGACGTCGCAGGCAACGCCCAGTCCGCCGATCCCGTCGGCCAGCACCTGCGCGGCATCGCCGTTCAGATCGGCGACAACCACCTTCGCGCCCGCCGCCGCCATCCGCCGCGCCAGCGCCGCGCCGATACCGCTGGCCCCGCCTGTGATGATGATTGTTCTGCCGGAAACCTGCATCGCGTCCTCCCTCAGATCACGAACTGGGCGACTGTCTCATCATTCGTGATGTCGGCATAGGTGAATCCCGCGTCATCCAGATGCGCGAAAAGCCGGTCGAAGTTTTCGGGCGCGGTCGTTTCGATCCCGATCAGGACCGATCCGAAGTTGCGCGCCGATTTCTTGAGGTATTCGAACCGCGCGATGTCGTCATCGGGACCGAGGATGTTGAGGAACTCCTTGAGCGCGCCGGGCCGCTGGGGCAGGCGCAGGATCAGGTATTTCTTGACCCCCGCAAAGCGCTGGGCGCGCTCCTTGACCTCGGGCAGGCGTTCGAAATCGAAATTCCCGCCCGATGTCAGACACACCACGGTCTTGCCCCGGATCTGCCGCGCTACATCCGCCAGCGCATCGACCGCCAGCGCGCCCGCCGGTTCCAGCACGATCCCTTCGACGTTCAGCATGTCGAGGATGGTCAGGCAGATCCTGTCTTCGGGAAGAACAATCACGTCGCGCAGCGGCGTGTTGCGCAGGATCTCGAAGGTGCGGTCGCCAATCCGGCCCACCGCCGCACCATCGACGAAAGTATCGACCCGGTCGAGCTGCACCGGATGCCCGGCGGCCAGCGCGGCGCGCAGGCAGGCCCCGCCCTTCGGTTCCACGAACAACGGATAGGTCCGGTCGCCGAAATACTGCGCGACACCCGACGACATCCCCCCACCGCCCACCGGCAGGATGACGAAATCGGGCGCACGGCCCAGCTGCTCCTCGATCTCGACGGCGATCGAGGCCTGGCCTTCGATGACGTCCGCATCGTCGAAAGGCGACAGGAAATGCCCTCCGTGTTCGGCGGCATAGGCCTGCGCCGCCTTCAGCGACTGGTCGAAATAGTCGCCGATCAGCCGCACCTCGACATGGTCGCCGCCGAAGGTGCGGGTCTTGCGGATCTTCTGCTGCGGCGTCGTCACCGGCATGAAGATCACACCGCGCACGTCGAGGTGTTTGCACATGAAGGCGACACCCTGCGCATGGTTGCCCGCGCTCGCGCAGACAAAGAGCTTCTGGTCGGGCAGCTTGCGCATCGCATTCATGGCGCCGCGCAGCTTGTAGCTGCGCACCGGCGTCAGGTCTTCGCGCTTGAGCCATATATCGGCGCCGAAGCGTTCGGACAGATGCGCGTTCAGTTGCAGCGGCGTGGGTTCGAACACGGTGCGCAGTGCGGCTTCGGCCTCGCGGGCCTTGGTGCGGAAATCGGTCATGCGACTTCTCTGCCCTGCGCGCGGCCCCCGCGCAAGCGTGGCCACCTTGTTCGCCCCGGGAAAAACCGCTAGACGCCTGCCGTCATTTGCCCAGGAAGGTCTTGCCCCATGTCCGCGCCCAAGAAAGTCGTCCTTGCCTATTCCGGGGGTCTCGATACCTCGATCATCCTGAAATGGCTGCAGACGGAATATGGCTGTGAAGTGGTGACCTTCACCGCCGATCTGGGTCAGGGCGAAGAACTCGAACCCGCGCGGAAGAAGGCCGAACTGCTCGGCATCAAGCCCGAAAACATCTATATCGACGACCTGCGCGAAGAATTCGTGCGCGACTTCGTCTTCCCGATGTTCCGCGCGAACGCGCTTTACGAAGGAATGTACCTGCTGGGCACGTCGATCGCGCGGCCCTTGATTTCCAAGCGCCTGATCGAGATCGCCGCGATGACCGGCGCCGATGCCGTCGCCCATGGCGCGACCGGCAAGGGCAACGATCAGGTCCGGTTCGAGCTTTCGGCCTATGCGCTCAACCCCGAGATCAAGGTGATCGCGCCCTGGCGGCTCTGGGATCTGACCAGCCGCACGCGGCTTCTCGAATTCGCCGAGACGAACCAGATCCCCATCGCCAAGGACAAGCGCGGCGAAGCGCCCTTCAGCGTGGATGCGAACCTTCTGCACACCTCGTCCGAAGGCAAGGTGCTGGAGGATCCCGGTCAGGAAGCGCCCGACTATGTCGCCCAGCGCATCGTGCCGGTGGAACAGGCGCCCGATACGCCCGAATTCATCGAGATCACTTTTGACAGGGGCGATGCCGTTGCCATCAACGGCGAAGCGATGTCGCCCGCGACGATCCTGACGAAGCTGAACGACTATGGCGCGCGGCACGGGATCGGGCTGCTGGACTTCGTCGAAAACCGGTTCGTCGGCATGAAGTCGCGCGGTGTGTACGAGACCCCGGGCGGCACGATCCTTCTGGAAGCGCATCGCGGGATCGAACAGATCACGCTGGATTCGGGCGCCGGGCACCTCAAGGATTCGATCATGCCGCGCTATGCCGAGCTGATCTATAACGGCTTCTGGTTCAGCCCCGAACGCGAGATGCTGCAGGCCCTGATCGACCGCAGCCAGGAACATGTGACCGGCACGGTCCGCGTGAAGCTTTACAAGGGATCGGCGCGGAACGTGGCGCGCTGGTCGGATCACAGCCTGTATTCCGAGGCGCATGTCACCTTCGAGGAAGACGCCGGCGCCTATGACCAGAAGGATGCACAGGGCTTCATCCAGCTGAATGCGCTGCGGCTCAAGCTGATCGCGGCACGGAACCGGCGGGTTAACGGCTGAGGTTTCTGCAACGTAAGTGTTGCGCTTTGACGCAAATGCCCGCCCTGATCCGGCGGGCATTTCTTTTTTCGGGGGCAGGTCATGCTGGAACGCATCGCTGCAGGCATCAACGACGGGTTGGCCGGGCGCGGCTTTGACGGGTCGCTCAAATTCGATTGCGGCGCGGATGGGGTGATCGTTCTGGCGGATGGCATCGCCACGACCGAAGACCGCGACACAGATTGCACCATCGCGCTGAGCATCGGGAACCTTGAAAAACTGCTGACCGGCAAGCTGAACCCGATGACCGGCGTGATGATGGGCAAGCTGAAGATCAGCGGGAACCCGGCAGTGGCGATGAAGCTGGGGTCGCTTCTGAAGTGACGGACGGCTGGATCCGGCGCGCGGCAAGATCGCGGTAGAACGGCAGTGCGGCATCGGCCAGCGCGGCCATATCAGGCTCTAACAGGGGCAAATCCCCTTCGGCTGGGGCAAAGCCGGTCGATCGGTGAACCGCGCCGTACCAATGCGGCGCCCAAACACCGTCAAAGTGCCTTGGGCCTGCGGACCAGCTCAGCATCGCGGGATCGAAGGGCAGGCCGATTTCGGCGCAAAGCTGTTTCAGCATGCCTTCGGGATCGCGGCGGATATCATCACTGTCGATGATCGGCCCGGGAAACCGGGTGAACAGCTCGGCCTGCTGAGGATACCCGATATCATCCAGCGTCGGATTTTCTCGCTTGGCGGCATAGCTGGCGATCACCCGCGCCGGGTGGCGGATCAGGTGGACATTCACGCATCCCCCGGCCCAATCCAGCGGGAAACCGGGCAGCATGTGGAACGGCATGTGCTTCATGTACCAATGCGCCTTGCCGCCGGGGACAGGTCCGGCGCAAAGATCGGCCACCTTCCGGGGATCGCTTTCGTGGCTTGTGATCACAATGTCGCCCATCGGGTGGTCGATCCCCGACCGGGACAGGTAGGCGGCGTAGAAGGGTTCATCCCAGACGGCGAAATCGCTGCGGTTGCCGAAGGCATACATCATCGCCGTCGACAGGTTGCGCGGCCCCGACCACATGGCGATCTTCATTGAAAACCCCTGTCAGAGCCTGTTTTCCACCGCATCCCGCCGGATCAGATCCTTGTAGAGCGCGCGGATGCGCTCTGTCATCGGGCCCATCTGCCCGCTGCCGATCACCCGGCCATCGATCTCGCCCACCGGGGTCTGGGCGCCGAACGTGCCGGTCAGGAAGGCCTCGTCAGCGCTGTAGGTCTCAACCAGAGAGAAGTTCTTCTCGAACACCGGGATCCCGTTTTCGCGGCAAAGCCCGATCACCTTGGCGCGCGTGATCCCGTTCATGCAGTAGTCGCCGGTCGAGGTCCAAACCTCGCCCTTGCGCACGATGAAGACATTGCAGGCATTCGTCGTGTTCACGAAGCCATGGATATCAAGCATCAGCGCCTCGTCCGCACCGGCCTTTTCGGCGGCGATGCAGGCCAGGATGCAGTTCAGCTTGGAATGCGAATTCAGCTTCGGGTCCTGCGTCATCGGCAGCCCGCGGAGATGCGGCACCGTGGCAAGCCGGATGGGGCGCGGCAGCTTGGGCCGCGAATGTTCCATGATGATGGTCACGGTGGGCCCCTGCCGGGACAGCGAAGGATGCTGGAAAGGCCGCGTCTTGACCCCGCGCGTCACCATCAGCCTTGCATGGGCATCTGTGGTCATGCCGTTGGCTTTCTGCGTCTCTAACAGGGCGTTTATGACCTGTTCGCGGGTCATCCCGATATCGAGATCGATCGCCTTGGCGGCCTCGAACAACCGATCAATGTGATCATCCAGAAACGCCCAGTGCCCGTCATAAAGGCGCAGCCCCTCCCACACCCCGTCGCCCAGCATGAAGCCCGAATCATAGACGCTGACGACCGCCTGGGCCTTCGGCACGACGCGGCCATTCAGGTAGATCAGGATCGTTTCGTTGCGCGCGTCCTCTTCGGCCTGATGGGTGGTGATATGGTCGCTCATCTGTCCCTCCGTTCCCGCGAAGGCTAGGCGCCGCCCCGGGCCGCGCCAAGCGGTAAAATCATTTCACCTGCCCGTGACAGGGGGTTTCAGCGGATTGCCGTGGACGTTGCGCTCAGCCACCCTTCGGACAGATGAAGAGGTGACCCATGACCATTCATGACCTGATCAAACCCATTGCCCTGACCACTCTGATCCTCATCGCGCTCGCCCTTCGGTCGGAAAAGGCCCACGCGGCGGGAACCGAATCGCTGGTCGTGGCGGGCGGCTGTTTCTGGTGCGTCGAGGCCGATTTCGAAAAGGTCCGCGGCGTGCGCGAGGTCGTCTCGGGCTATACCGGCGGCGCGGTCGAAAACCCGTCCTACAGACAGGTCACCGGCGGGCGCACCGGCCATTACGAAGCCGTGCGGATCGACTTCGACCCGGCCGTTGTTTCACGCGCAGCACTTCTCGACATGTTCCTGAGGTCGGTCGACCCGACCGATGCGGGCGGGCAGTTCTGCGACCGGGGTGACAGTTACCGCACGGCAATCTTCGTTGGATCGCCGGCCGAGCGTGCCCTGGCCGACGCCGCGCTGGCCGAAGCACAGGCGCAACTGGGCCGCGCCATCGTGACGCCCGTGCTGGACGAAGCTCCTTTCTACGAAGCCGAGGATTATCACCAGGATTACTACAAGGGCGACAAACTGGTTCTCACCCGGTTCGGCCCGCGCAAGCAATCCGTGGCCTATGACCTGTACCGTCAGGCCTGCGGGCGCGATGACCGCGTGCGCGCGCTGTGGGGTGACGCGGCACCCTTCGCGGGGGGTTAAGCGCCCATGACCGCCTGCACATCGCGCAGGTCGGGGATGACATCGGCGGTGCCGGGACGCGTCACCATGATGGACGCCGCGATCATCGCCTGAGCAATCGCCTGCCCCATCGGCAGGCCACGGTCGAGCCCCGCCACCACATAACCCGTGAACGTATCGCCCGCCCCGGTCGTGTCGACCGGCGTGACCTTGCGCGCGGCGAAATCCGTGGCGGCCCCGTCATGCCACCAGGTGGCGCCATCGGCCCCCCGGGTGACGATCACGTCGCGCAGGCCAAGATCGGCTGGCCCCTGCCCCGATGCCGCCTGAAGTTGCCCGGCTTCGACCGCGTTCAGGATCAGAAGATCGGTCATGGGCAGAAGCGCGCGCACCGCATCCGCGTCGAAAGGTGCTGCCGCCTGCACGACCGACAGGCCCATGCGGCGGGCAAGGACGGCGGCGTCAACCTGTCGGTTGGTTTCGTTCTGGGTCAGCAGGATGTCGCCGGGGGATGCTTCGGTCAGCGCGCGGGCGATCAGGTCGCCGGGAATGGCGCGATTGGCACCCGGAAGGATGATGATCTGGTTCTCACCCCGCGCATCGACGGCAACGATGGCATGGCCCGTGGGCGCATCGACCGTTTCGATGTGGCGCGTGTCTACGCCGTATTCCAGCAACCGCTCCACCGCCCAGCGCCCGTCAGACCCCACAGCCCCGATATGGCGCACATGCGCGGCCGCGCGCGCCGCGGCGACCGACATGTTGGCCCCCTTGCCGCCCAGATACCGCGCCAGACCCGTAGCCGCGATGGTTTCCCCGGCCACCGGCAGACGCGGCACGGCATAGACCATGTCGGCATTGATCGATCCGAGGTTCCAGACCGTCATCGCTAGCCGATCTTGGCCGAGGCAAGCACAGCCATGTTCAGGATGTCGTTTGCGGTCGCGACCGTGGAACAGATCTGGATCGGCTTGTCGACACCGGTCAGGATGGGTCCGATCACCGTGGCGCCCCCCATTTCCTGCATCAGCTTGGTCGAGATGCTGGCGGAATGGCGCGCCGGCACGACAAGAATATTGGCAGGTCCGGTGAGGCGCGAGAACGGATATTGCGCCTGCGCCTGCGCATTCAGCGCCACATCGACGGTCATTTCGCCCTCGAATTCGAAACTCACGCCGCGGCGTTCAAGCACGGCCGGGGCCTGATGCATTTTCTCCGCCCGTTCGCTGACCGGATAGCCGAAGGTCGAAAAGCTGACGAAGGCGACGCGCGGTTCCAGCCCCATGTGCCGCGCCACATCGGCGGCGCGTTCGGCGATGGTGGCCAGGTCTTCCGCATCCGGCCATTCATGGACCAGCGTGTCGGCAATCAGAACGATGCGCCCTTTGTGGAGAAGCGCCGTGATCCCCGCCGCGCCATGGGCGGCATCGGCATCGAAGACATGGTTGATCCGGTCAAGGACATGGGCCGATTTCCGGGTCGCCCCGGTGACCAGCCCGTCGCCATGCCCATGCGCCAGCATCAGGGCCGAAAACACATGCCGGTCGCGCGCGGCAAGGCGGTGAATGTCCTGCCGGTCAAACCCGCGCCGCTGCAAGCGGTCATAGAGAAACCCCTTGTAGGCATCTAGGTGTTCGGTATTCGCGGCGTTCACCACTTCGATCTCGCTCACCGCATCGCCCAGCCCGGCGGCTTCGAGTTTGGCGGTCACATCGTCCTGCCGCCCGACGACCAGAGCAGCCCCAAGGCCCGACCGCTGATACATCACCGCAGCGCGCAACACGCGGGGATCATCCCCTTCGGCAAAGATCATCCGCGCCTGCGCGGCCCGCGCGCGGTTGTTCAGCCCGCGCAGGATGCTGGCGGTCGGGTCCATCCGTGACTTGAGGCTCAGCTCATAGGCGTCGATGTCGATGATGGGTCGCCGGGCGACACCGGTCTGCATGCCGGCCTTCGCCACCGCGACAGGAATGCGATGGATCAGGCGGGGATCGAAGGGCGTCGGGATGATATAGTCGCGCCCGAAAGACAGCGTCGTGCCATAGGCCAGCGCCACTTCGTCGGGCACATCCTCGCGCGCCAGTGCCGCCAGCGCATGGGCGCAGGCGATCTTCATCTCGTCGTTGATCGCGCGGGCATGGATATCAAGCGCGCCGCGGAACAGATAGGGAAAGCCCAGGACGTTGTTCACCTGGTTGGGATAGTCGCTGCGCCCGGTGGCCACGATGGCGTCGGGGCGGACGGCGTGCGCATCTTCCGGGGTGATCTCCGGATCGGGGTTCGCCATGGCGAAGATGACAGGGTTCGGGGCCATGCTGGCGACCATCGCCTGTGTCACCGCACCTTTGGCGCTGACACCCAGAAAGACATCGGCGCCCTTCATCGCCTCTTCCAGCGTGCGCAGGGCGGTCTTGACCGCATGCGCCGATTTCCACTGGTTCATGCCCTCGGTCCGGCCCTGATACAGCACGCCCTTGGTGTCGCAGACGATGCAGTTCTGCGGCCGCGCGCCCATCGACTTGAGCAGTTCGATACAGGCGATCCCGGCGGCCCCGGCCCCGTTCAGGACGATTCGGCAATCTTCGATCTTCTTGCCCGACAGGTGCAGCGCGTTGATCAGCCCAGCGGCGCAGATCACGGCGGTGCCGTGCTGGTCGTCGTGGAAGACGGGGATGTCCATCTCTTCCTTCAGGCGCTGCTCGATGATGAAACACTCGGGCGCCTTGATGTCTTCAAGGTTGATGCCGCCGAAGCTCGGCCCCAGCAACCGGACCGCGCGGCAGAATTCATCGGGGTCTTCGGTGTCGACTTCGAGGTCGATGGAATTCACGTCGGCGAACCGCTTGAAGAGGATCGCCTTGCCCTCCATCACCGGCTTGGAGCCCAGCGCGCCAAGGTTCCCCAGCCCCAGAACCGCCGTCCCGTTCGAGATGACAGCAACAAGGTTACCCTTGTTGGTATAATCATAGGCGGTTTCCGGGTTCGCCGCGATCGCCTCGCAGGGCACGGCGACGCCCGGTGAATAGGCCAGCGACAGGTCGCGCTGGGTGGTCATTGGCACGGTCGGCGTCACCTCCCACTTGCCGGGTGTGGGTTCGAGGTGAAAGGCCAGCGCCTCTTCCGCGGTGATCTTGGTCTTGGACATGAGCGCCGGTTCCTCCCTGACGTTTCCGGGTGATAGCCCGGCGGCGGGCGCGGCTGCAACGGGACGTTTTCGCCTTTCGCCGCGCCGGTGCCATGGATAATCTTGCATGGGGCAAGAACCGGGGGGCAGTTCTTTGGGCACCATCACGCCGATGATGGCGCAATATCTCGAGATCAAGGCAGCGCATGCCGATGCGCTCCTGTTCTACCGGATGGGCGATTTCTATGAACTGTTCTTCGACGACGCGGCGGCGGCGGCCGAGGCGCTGGACATCGCGCTGACGAAACGCGGCCAGCATCTGGGCGAAGACATCCCGATGTGCGGCGTGCCGGTCCATGCTGCCGAAGGCTATCTTCTGACACTGATCCGCAAGGGGTTCCGCGTCGCGGTCTGCGAACAGATGGAAAGCCCGGCCGAGGCGAAGAAGCGCGGGTCGAAATCGGTGGTCCACCGCGATGTCGTGCGCCTTGTCACGCCGGGCACGCTGACCGAAGACGCGCTGCTGGAAGCGCGGCGGCACAACTTCCTTGCCGCCTATGTCGAGATCCGCGACGACGCGGCACTGGCCTGGGCCGATATCTCGACCGGGGCGTTCCACGTGATGCCCCTGACACGCGCGCGGCTCGGGCCGGAACTGGCGCGGCTGGCACCGTCGGAACTGATCCTGACCGAAGACCGCGAACAGGACCTGCGCGACCTGACTGCGGATATGGGCATTGCCACCACATCGCTTGGCCGGGCGAGCTTCGACAGCACGGCCGCGGAAAAGCGGCTTTGCGCGGTCTTCGATGTCGCCACCCTCGATGCCTTTGGTGGGTTCGGGCGGGCAGAACTGGCGGCGATGGGCGGTCTGGTCGATTACATCGACATCACGCAGAAGGGAAACCTGCCCCGACTGCAGCCGCCCCAGCACGAAGCGGCGGCGCGCAACGTCCAGATCGATGCGGCGACACGACGCAATCTCGAACTGACGCGTGCCTTGTCCGGGGGGCGCGCCGGGTCGCTTCTTGACGCGATCGACCGGACGGTGACGGCAGGCGGTGCGCGGCTTCTGGAACAGCGACTTGGCAGCCCGTCGCGCGACGCGGGCACGATCGACGCGCGGCTCGATGCGGTAACACTGTTCGTGGGCGACACAGGGCTCGGCGAACGCCTGCGGGCCATTCTGCGCCGCGCGCCCGATCTTGACCGCGCGCTGTCGCGGCTGTCTTTGGGCCGCGGCGGCCCGCGCGATCTGGCTGCCATTCGCACCGGGCTGCAGCAGGCGCTGCTTCTGTCGCAGGCCCTGCCCGCCGACCTGCCCCCGCATCTGGCCGCCGCAGCGCGCGATCTGACCGGTCACGGTGAACTCATCGCGCATCTCGATGCGGCGCTGGTGGCCGAACCGCCCCTTCTGGTGCGCGACGGTGGGTTCGTCGCCGCAGGGCATGACGCCGAACTCGACGATGTGCGCAAGCTGCGCGACGAAGGCCGGTCCGTCATCGCATCGCTGCAACGCGACTATGCAGAGAGAAGCGGCATCTCCTCCCTCAAGATCAAGCACAACAACGTGCTGGGCTACTTCATCGAAACGACGGCAACCCATGCCGAACGGATGTTGTCCAAACCGCTGTCCGAGATCTTCATCCACCGCCAGACCACCGCAAATCAGGTCCGCTTCACGACCGTAGACCTGTCCGAGCTTGAAACCCGGATCCTGAACGCGGGCCAGCATGCGCTGGACATCGAAAGGCGCATCTTCGACGGCCTGGTGTCCGAAACGCTGGCCCATGGGGCCACGATCGCGCAGACCGCGCGCGCGCTGGCGGAAATCGATCTTGCCACCGCGCTCGCCGATCTGGCGCGCGGCGAAAACTGGTGCCGCCCGGTGATCGACACCTCACGCGATCTCGACATTCAGGGCGGGCGGCACCCGGTGGTCGAACGCGCCCTGCGGCGTCAGGGGGGTGACCCCTTCGTCGCCAACGACTGCCTGCTGGCCCCGGGCGAAGACGCCGCGATCTGGCTTCTCACGGGGCCCAACATGGCGGGCAAGTCCACCTTCCTGCGGCAGAACGCGCTGATCGTTCTGCTGGCGCAAATGGGCAGCTTCGTGCCCGCCGACAACGCGCGCATCGGGCTTGTGTCTCAGGTCTTCAGCCGGGTGGGCGCGTCGGACGATCTGGCGCGGGGGCGGTCGACCTTCATGGTGGAAATGGTCGAAACCGCCGCCATCCTGAATCAGGCCGACGACCATGCGCTGGTGATCCTCGATGAAATCGGGCGCGGCACCTCGACCTATGATGGCCTGTCGATCGCCTGGGCGACGCTGGAACATCTGCACGGGGTGAACCGCTGCCGCGCACTGTTTGCCACGCATTACCACGAACTGACCGCGCTGGCGTCCAAGCTGTCGGGCGTGGAGAACGCCACCGTTGCGGTGAAGGAATGGCAGGGGCAGGTCGTCTTCCTGCACGAGGTGCGCAATGGCGCCGCCGACCGGTCCTATGGTGTGCAGGTGGCGCAACTGGCGGGCCTGCCGCCCGCGGTCATCGACCGGGCGCGCGTCGTTCTCGACGCGCTGGAACAGGGCGAGCGGGAGGGCGGCACGCAGAAGGCGCTGATCGACGATCTGCCGCTGTTTTCCGCGCGGCCTGCGCCGCTGCCGCCCGCGGCGAAATCATCGCCGATCGATGAACTTCTCGCCGAAATCCACCCCGACGAACTTACCCCGCGCGAGGCGCTCGATCTTCTCTACAAACTGAAAGAGGCCGCCAGATCCTGACGGCCCCCTGCTTCTTCTCGTCAAAAATACGCAAATCCGACGGTGACGCCTGTCACGACGCAGGCATGGAAGACACGCCCACCTGCGCGGGGCGCAGAAGACGGTCATGCAGCATGAACCCTTCTGCCGCGACCTGGATGATCTCACCCGCACGGGTTCCGGGCACCGGCGCTTCGAACATCGCCTCGTGCACTTGCGGATCGAACTTGTCGCCCACCTGCGGGGAAACGACCTCCACACCATGCTTGCGGAAGACGTTCACAAGCTCGCGCATCGTCAGCTCGATCCCTTCCAGAAGGGCGGCGGAGGCCGCGCGCTGATCATCCGTCACGGCGTCAAGCGCGCGCTTCATGTTGTCGTAGACCGGCAGCATGTCGCGGGCCAGCCGCGATCCGCCATATTGTTCGGCCTCGCGCCGGGCCTTGTCGGACCGTTTGCGCGCATTCTCGGCCTCGGCCAGCGCGCGCATGAACTTGTCCTTGTAGTCGTCCCGTTCCTGCCGCAGCAGGTCGAGCTCATCAACCTGCGCGCCGCCATCTGCTTCGGGCGCGGCGGTGTCGGGTTGGGCCTGGTCGAGGCCCGGGTCTTCCTTGGGGTCTGCCATTCGTCACCTCTGAGTCCGGTCGGCGATCATCTTGCCAACCAGTTGCGCCGTGTAATCGACGATCGGCACGATCCGCCCGTAATTGAGTCGGGTCGGTCCGATCACGCCCACGGCGCCAATGATCTTACGGTCAGCGTTCATATATGGAGAGACGACCAGAGAGGAACCCGAAAGTGAAAAAAGTTTGTTCTCGGACCCGATGAAGATGCGCACACCGTCGCCGCCTTCCGTCAGTTCGAGAAACTGGGCGATATCGCGCTTGCGCTCGAGGTCGTCGAACAGGACGCGGATCCGCTCCACCTCGTCTTCAAGGCCCACGGGGCTCAGAAGGTGCGACCGGCCGCGCACGATCAGCCGGGCGGCGTCATTGTCGGCCTCGTCCCAGATGGCCAGACCGGATTCCACCAGCCCCTGCGCCGCTGCGTCGATTTCCCGCCGTCGTGCATGAATCTCGGTCTGGATATCGGTGCGCAGGTCGCGAAGGGTGCGCCCTTCGATCAGCGCGTTGAGGAAATTCGCCGCCTCGCGCATCGAAGACGGCGTCTGGCCGGGCGGCGGTGTGAACAGGCGGTTTTCGACGTGGCCGTCGGTGAAGACCAGCACCACCAGCGCCCGGTCCGGCGACAGCGATACGAAGTCGATATGCTTCAACGCCGCCTCGCGCTTGGGCGTGAGGACAAGAGAAGCGCCCTGCGTGACACCCGACAGCGCCGCGCCGACACGATCGAACATCTCGGACACGTCGGAACCGTTGCTCGACAGCGTCGCGTCGATCTTCTGCCGGTCGTCCCGGCCCAATTCGCCGACCTCGAGCAACCCGTCGACAAACATCCGCAGACCCAGCTGCGTGGGCACGCGGCCCGCGCTGATATGGGGGCTGTCCAGCAGGCCCAGGTATTCAAGATCCTGCATCACGTTGCGCACGGTCGCGGCGCTGAGCTTTTCGCTCAGACTGCGGGTCAGGGTGCGGCTGCCGACCGGATCGCCGTTTTCCAGATAGGCCTCGACAACGCGGCGAAAGACCTCGCGCGAGCGATCGTTCATCTCGTCGAGAAGTTTTGCCTTTTCCGCCATCGCCATCCGTCTGCCTGACCGGAGACCGAGTAGAATTCGCCGGCGCGCAAAGGTCAATCGGGGTTGCATCAGCCGGGCCCGCAGCGCTATCCCGGCTGCAACCAGTGAAAGGAACCAAGATGCGCCCTTCGGGACGGAACTTAAGCGAAATGCGGCCGGTTTCAATCGAAACCGGGGTGACGCGGCATGCCGAAGGGTCGTGTCTGATCCGGGTGGGAGACACCCATGTCCTGTGCACCGCAACGCTCGAAGACCGCGTGCCGCCTTTCGTGAAGGGCAGCGGTCTGGGTTGGGTGACGGCGGAATACGGCATGCTGCCCCGCGCCACCAACACCCGCATGCGGCGTGAGGCCGCCGCAGGCAAGCAGGGCGGCCGCACGGTGGAGATCCAGCGCCTGATCGGCCGCGCGCTGCGCGCCGGTGTCGACCGGGTGGCGCTGGGCGAACGGCAGATCACGATCGACTGCGACGTGCTGCAGGCCGATGGCGGAACGCGCTGCGCCGCGATCACCGGCGGCTGGGTCGCGCTGCGGCTGGCGGTGAACCGGCTGATGAAGGCGGGCGATGTGATCACAGATCCGCTGATTGACCCTGTTGCAGCAGTCAGTTGCGGCATCTATGCCGGGCAGTCCGTGCTCGACCTCGATTATCCTGAGGATTCCGAGGCAGGTGTCGACGGAAATTTTGTGATCACAGGAACGGGTCGTCTGGTCGAGGTGCAGATGAGCGCCGAGGGCGCGACCTTCTCACGCGATCAGATGACGCAACTTCTCGACCTGGCGCAGAAGGGTGTGGGCGAACTTGTCGCCGCACAAAAGGCTGCCACCACATGACACGGCCTTTCGCCGGCGATCGTCTCATCATCGCGACCCACAATCGTGGCAAGCTCGAAGAGATGGCGCATCTGCTGGAACCCTACGGCGTCACCGTCGTGGGCGCCGGCGATCTGGGCCTGCCCGAACCGGAAGAGACGGAAACCACCTTCGTCGGTAATGCGCGCATCAAGGCCCACGCCGCCGCACAGGCGACCGGGCTGCCCGCGTTGTCGGACGATTCCGGCATCGAAATTCAGGCTCTGAACGGGGCGCCCGGTGTCTATACCGCCGATTGGGCGGAAACCCCCACGGGCCGCGACTTCACCTTCGCCATGACCCGGGCACACAACGAGCTTGAGGCGATGAACGCCCCCGAACCCCGGCGTGCGCGCTTCTGCTGTACGCTGGTCCTCGCCTGGCCAGATGGCCATGACGAAGTGTTCGAGGGCACGGTCGAAGGCCGGATCGTCTGGCCGATGCGGGGTGATCAGGGCCATGGATATGACCCGATTTTCCAGCCTGACGGTCACGATCTGACCTTCGCCGAGATGGATCGCTGGGAAAAGAACAGGATCAGCCACCGCGGCAGCGCGGTGCAGGCCTTTGTCGATGCCTGCTTTGGCTGACGACTGGCAGGACGGCGGCTTCGGGCTTTATGTCCACTGGCCCTTCTGCGAAGCCAAGTGCCCCTATTGCGACTTCAACAGCCATGTGGCGCGCAGCATAGACCGCGATCGCTGGCGCAGGGCCTATCTGTCTGAAATCGACCGCGTTGCCGATGAATTGCCCGGCCGCGTGCTGAACACGGTGTTCTTCGGCGGCGGCACCCCCAGCCTGATGGACCCCGACACCGTCGCCGACATTCTGGCCCGCATCGCGCAACGCTGGCCCATGGCGAACGACGCTGAGATCACGCTCGAAGCGAACCCCGGTTCGGTCGAGGCGGGGCGCTTTCGCGCCTTCCGCGCTGCCGGGGTCACGCGCATCTCGATGGGAATTCAGGCGCTGAACGACGCCGATCTGCGCCGGCTTGGCCGCATCCATACGGTGAACGAGGCGATGGCCGCCTTCGACATCGCGCGCGATTCCTTCGACCGGGTGAGCTTTGACCTCATCTACGCCCGTCAGGATCAAACGCTTCAGGAGTGGCAGGCCGAGCTGAAACAGGCTCTGACAAGGGCAATTGATCATATTTCGCTTTACCAGCTGACCATCGAAGACGGCACCGCCTTCGGGGATCGCTATCGCCTTGGCAAGCTGCGCGGCCTGCCCGATGACGACAGCGCGGCAGACATGTTCGACGCAACGGCCGAGATCTGCGCCGCCAACGGCTTTGAGCGATACGAGGTGTCGAACCACGCCCGTCCGGGGTCCGAGGCACGGCACAACCTGATCTATTGGCGCTATGGCGATTATGCCGGGATCGGGCCCGGAGCCCATGGGCGGATCACGGTAAATGGCATACGCCACGCGACCGAAACCCACCGCAACCCGGGTACCTGGCTGTCGGCGGCGGAAAAGGGCAGTGGCGAAAGCCTGCGCGAGGCCCTCACCGGGCCGGAGCAGGCCGCGGAATACGCGATGATGTCACTGCGCATCAGCGAAGGAATGGATGTCGCACGCTTTGCGCGTCTGGCGGGCCAGCCTCTGAGCACGGAGGCCGTCGCAGATCTGTCCGAACAGGGCTTTGCGACACGAAGCGGGGGCCGCATTGTCGTCACGGCACGCGGTCTGCCCCTTTTGAACGCCGTGACCGGACGGCTCTTGGCGGATTAGGACCCGCCCAGCAGCCTGCACAGCGTGTCGAGGTCGTTCAGGCTGCGATAGCGGATGGTGATCTGTCCCGATTCCTGCCCCGATGCGTGATCGATGACCACATCCATGCCCAGCGTCGCTGACAGATCGCCTTCCAGCGCGCGGGTATCGGCGTCTTTCTCGCCCGACTGTCGCATGACGGACGGTTTCGGAGCGCCAGGGACGGATGGGCGCTTCATCAGCTTCTCGGTCTCGCGCACCGAAAGACCCTTTCGCACCACATCCTGGGCAAGGGCGAGGGGGTCTTCGGCAGTTACCAGCGCACGGGCGTGACCTGCGGTCAGGCGGCCGTCCTGCAGCATTTCCTGCACCGCGCCGGGAAGGGTCAGAAGGCGCAGCAGGTTGGCGATGTGACTGCGGCTTTTGCCCAGCGCCTCGGCCAGCTTTTCCTGCGTATGGCCGAAACGCTCCATCAGCTGGCGATAGCCTGCGGCCTCTTCCACCGGGTTCAGATCGGCGCGCTGGATGTTTTCGATGATCGCGATCTCAAGCACTTCGGTATCGTCGAAATCGCGCAGGATAACCGGCACTTCGTGCAGCTGCGCCTGCTGTGCCGCGCGCCAGCGGCGTTCACCAGCGACGATTTCATAAAGATTTTCGCCCTTCGCCCGCACGATCAGCGGTTGGATGATCCCCTTGGCGCGGATCGACTCTGCAAGCTCATCCAGCGCCTCGCGCGCGAAACGGCGGCGCGGCTGGTCGGGATTGGGGCGCAGAGATTCGATGGGCACAAGGCGGTCGGGGCTGCGCAAGACCGGGTCAGCGGCGGCCTCTGATGCCGGGGGCGCCACGTCGGCCATCAGGGCCGACAGGCCGCGCCCAAGGCCACGGGGTTTTCCCTTGCTGTCTGTCATGAGACCTCCTTCGCGGTGTCACGCCGCCTTTTTCTTGTGTTTCTCGATCAGTTCAGCCGCGAGGGCACGATAGGCCTGCGCCCCCTGCGACCCGGAATCATAGGCCAGAACAGGCTGGGAAAAGGACGGTGCCTCGCTCAGCCGCACGTTGCGGGGGATGATTGTGTCGAAGACCAGATCACCCAGATTGGCACGCGCATCGGCTTCGACCTGCTGGGACAGGTTGTTGCGGCGGTCGAACATGGTCAGCACGACGCCCTCAATCCGCAGGCCTGGATTGGCGGTCTGGCGTACCTCGCGGATGGTCAGCATAAGCTGCGACAATCCTTCCAGCGCGAAAAATTCGCTTTGCAGCGGCACCAGCACCGAATGCGCCGCCACCATCGCATTGACCGTCAACAAGCTGAGCGACGGCGGACAATCGATCAGGATGTAATCGAAACCGAAACCATCCATCGCCGTCTGACGCAGCGCGTCATGCAGCAGGAAGCTGCGCTTTTCATTGGCGACCATCTCGATATCGGCCGAGCTCAGATCGACGGTGGCGGGAATGATCAGCAGATTCTCGATGGAGGTGGCCTGCACCGCATCTTCCAGGGGCGCATCGTCGATCAACAGCTCATAGGACGTGACATCCCGGGCCGACAGCTCGATTCCCAGGCCGGTTGACGCGTTGCCCTGAGGATCGAGATCGACAAGAAG
>CAZNMV010000017.1:0-10574 GCA_964573835.1 uncultured Aestuariivita sp.
TCATGCGTCAGGAGATACTTGGCATAGGTCCAGCCCTTGTTCTCCTCGCCCACGAGGTTCGCGACCGGGACTTTCACGTCAGTGAACCAGACCTCGTTCACCTCGTGCGTGCCGTCCAGAAGGATGATGGGCCGCACCTCGATGCCCGGCGTGTCCATGTCGATCAGCAGGAACGAGATACCCTCTTGCTGCTTTGCCGCCGGATCGGTGCGCACAAGGCAGAAGATCCAGTTGGCGTATTGGCCAAGCGTCGTCCACGTCTTCTGGCCGTTGACGATGTAGTGGTCGCCCTGCCGTTCCGCCTTCGTCTTGAGCGAGGCGAGGTCCGACCCCGCGCCCGGTTCGGAATAGCCCTGGCACCACCAGTCTTCGCCGCTCAGGATGCGCGGCAGGTAATGGTCCTGCTGGGCTTTCGATCCGAACTTCATCAGCACCGGGGCCAGCATCGACAGCCCGAAGGGCACGATGCGGGGCGCGTTGGCACGGGCGGCTTCTTCCTCGAAGATATGGCGCTGCACGGCGTTCCATTCGGCGCCGCCGAATTCCTTGGGCCAGTTCTGGGCGAGCCAGCCCTTGTCGTTCAGGATGGCGTGCCAGGCCTCCATGTCGGCCTTCGACAGGTGGTCATGGCCCTGGCGGACCTTGGCGGCCATGTCCTTGGGCAGGCGGGTGTCCAGAAAGTCGCGCACCTCAGTGCGGAACGCCTGTTCTTCGGGGGAATAGCTCAGGTCCATCTGCGTTTCCTCAGCTGTAGATCTCGAAAAGCCCGGCCGCGCCCATGCCGCCACCGATGCACATGGTCACGACGCCCCATTTGGCCTTGCGGCGGCGGCCTTCGAGCAGGATGTGGCCGGTCATCCGCGCGCCGGTCATGCCGAAAGGGTGGCCGATGGCGATCGAGCCGCCGTTGACGTTGTATTTCTCGGGGTCGATGCCCAGCCGGTCGCGGCAGTAAAGCGCCTGAGAGGCGAAGGCCTCGTTCAGCTCCCACAGGTCGATGTCGTCGACCTTGAGCCCGTGACGCTCCAGCAGGCGCGGGACGGCGAAGACGGGGCCGATGCCCATCTCGTCGGGCTCGCACCCGGCAACGGCAAAGCCCCGGAACGCGCCGAGCGGCTCAAGCCCGGCCTTTTCGGCCGCCTTCGCCTCCATCAGCGTGACCGCCGCCGCGCCGTCGGAGAGCTGCGAGGCGTTACCGGCGGTGACAAAGCCACCTTCGCGCACCGGCTTGAGCGAGGCGAGGCCTTCGGCCGTCGTCTCGGGGCGGTTGCATTCGTCGGCCCCGATGGTGACCTCGCGGTGCGAGATCTCGCCCGTATCCCTGTCCTTCACGGCCATGGTGGTGGTCATCGGCACGATCTCGTCCGCGAAGCGGCCCGAGGCCTGCGCATCGGCGATGCGGCGCTGGCTGCGCAGGCCGTATTCGTCCTGATACTCGCGGCTGACGCCATAGCGGGCGGCGACGATGTCGGCGGTTTCGATCATCGCCATGTAGATGGCGGGCTTGTGTTCCGCGAGCCAGGGTTCGGGCGACCCGCCGACATTGGTCTGCACAAGGCTGATGCTTTCCACGCCCCCCGCGATCATGGCCCCTGCCCCTTCCTGAGTGATGGCGTTGGCGGCCAGCGCAATGGTCTGCAGCCCCGAGGAACAATAGCGGTTCACTGTCATGCCCGAGGTGGTCACCGGCATCCCCGCCCGGATCGCGATCTGGCGGGCGATGTTCTGGCCGGTGGCACCTTCGGGGAAACCGCAGCCGATGACGCAATCTTCGAACTGATCGAGGGGAATGCCCGACCGTTCCACGGCGGCCTGCACGGCGTGGCCCCCCATGGTCGCGCCATGGGTCATGTTGAAGGACCCGCGGAAGGATTTGGCAAGCCCGGTGCGGGCGGTGGATACGATAACGGCTTCGCGCATCAGGCGGATTCCTTGTTCAGATCGTCGAAATTGCGGCCCTCAGTCACGAGGGTTTCCAGAAGGGGCGCAGGCTGCCAGAAGAAGGCGTCTTCCTGCGCGTAAGTCTTGATGTCGTCCAGCAGCGCCGGAAGACCCTGCATGTCGGCCCATTTGAGCGGCCCGCCATGATAGCGCGGGAAGCCGTACCCGAAGAGCAGGACCATATCCACGTCAAGCGGGCGACGTGCGATGCCTTCGCCCACGACCTTGGCCGCCTCGTTCACCATCGCGGCCATGTAGCGGCGCACGATCTCGGCGTCGGTGAAAGCGCGCGGCGTGATGCCCTTTTCGGCGCGCTCGGCCTCGATATGCGCCAGCACGTCGGGGTTCGGCACGCGGGCGCGGCTGCCCTTTTCGTATATGTAATAGCCACGGCCGGTCTTCTGGCCGAAGTTGCCCCCTTCGCAGAGCCGGTCGGCGAAGCCCGCGTCGCGGGCGCGGGGGTCCATCCCTTCGGCGCGGCGGCGTTTGCGCACGGCCCAGCCGATGTCGAGACCTGCAAGATCGCCCACCGCGTAGGGGCCCATGGCGAAGCCGAACTCCTCGAGCGCGGCATCGATCTGGAACGGCGTGGCACCGTCGAGGATCATGTGATCGGCACAGGTGCGATAGACGGCAAGGATGCGGTTGCCGATGAACCCGTCGCAGACACCGGCACGCACGCTGATCTTGCCCAGCCGCTTGCCAAGCGCGAAGCCCGTGGCGACGACGTCGGGCGCGGTGGCGTCGGCCACCACGACTTCGAGCAGCTTCATCACATGGGCGGGCGAGAAGAAGTGCAGCCCGATCACATCGCCCGGGCGCGAGGTCGCCTGCGCGATCACGTTGACGTCGAGATAGGAGGTGTTCGTCGCCAGCACCGCGCCCTTCTTGCAGACGGCGTCGAGCTTGCCGAAGACCTGCTTCTTGACCTCCATGTCCTCGAACACTGCCTCGATCACCAGATCGGCCCCGGCCAGCGCAAGGTAATTCGTATCGGTGCGCAGGGCGACTTCGGTCAGATGGGTGAAGCGGTCTTCGCTGATCTTGCCGCGCTTGAGCGCGCCCTGCAGGTTGCCCGCGATGCGGCCCTTGGCGGCCTGCGCGGCGTCGTCCGTCATTTCCAGCATGGTGACGTTGAGCCCTGCCAGAAGCGCCGCGGTGGCGATGCCCGCCCCCATCGTGCCGCCGCCAATGACGCCCGCATGATGCACCTCGCGCGGGGCGACGCCGTCGAGTTCGGGCAGCTTGCCCACGGCGCGTTCGCCGAAGAAGGCATGGATCAGGCCCTGCCGCTGGTCGGTGGACATCAGCTCCATGAACAGGGCGCGTTCGCGCTTCATGCCTTCGTCGAAGGGCAGCTCGCAGGCCGCCTGAATGCCGCGCACGGCGACGGCGGGGGACAGCTGGCCGCGGCCCGCCTTCAGGACATCTGCGTAGACCGCGTCGAAATCGACGGGCGCGGGCGCGGGCATTTCGCTGACCGCGCGGCGGGGCGCACCCGCGTCGATGAGTTCGCGCGCATAGGCCAGCCCGATGTCACGCGGCGCGCCATCGGCGATGCGGTCGAGAATGCCAAGCTCCAGCGCCTCGGCCGCGCCGATCTGGCGGCCGCTCGTGATGACCTCGACCGACTTTTCCACCCCGATCAGGCGCGGCAGGCGCTGCGTGCCGCCCGCGCCCGGCATGACGCCGATCAGCACTTCGGGCAGGCCCACGCGCGCCTTCGGCACCGCGATGCGGTAATGCGAACCAAGCGCAACCTCGAGCCCGCCGCCCAAAGCCGTGCCATGCAAAGCCGAGACGACGATCAGGGGCGAGGCTTCGATCCTTGTGCAGACATCGGGCAGCCAGGGGGCGAGCGGCGGCTTGCCGAATTCCTTGATGTCGGCACCCGCGAAATAGGTGGCGCCTTCACCGTAGATGAGAACGGCCTTCGCGCCCTCCTTCTCGGCCCGTTCGATCCCGTCGATCAGGCCCTGACGGACCGCCTGGCCCAGCGCGTTCACCGGCGGATTCGCCGCGGCCAGCACCGCGATATCTCCCAGAAGTTCATAGCGGATGGCGTCGGACATCTTTCCCCTCCCCGTCGGACCTGCTGCGTTGTGATAGCCCCCCCTGCGCGCGGTCTGCAAACAGACAGTTCCGCCCCGCGCGGAAAACCCGACGTCACAGGGCAGCGCACGGGAACCGGACGGCAGTCCTGTCGGCAGGCGTGCTTGCGTATTTTTGACGAGAAGAAGATCAAGGGCCGCGCCCCCGGCTTCTTCTCGTTCCAAATACGCAAATCCTGCGCGCGACGATGGTGCGGCGGTCAGAGAGTCAGTGTCCCGTCAGCCAGCCATTGATCGACACGCGCCAGCACATGATCGGTGAAGGCGCGGTCGTTGATATGGGTGTCGAGCCGGGTGAGCGTGACATTGCCCGGGCAGGCGCGGCCGATTTCGTCGATGAAGGCGGCAAGGCCTTCGGCGTCATGCAGCGGCGCGCCCGCGCGGTCCCATTCGTTGCAGCCTTGCAGGGGCAGGATCAGGTCGACCGGGCCTTGCGCCCCGGCCAGCTTGTCGCAGAGCGCGCGCGCGACGCGGCGGCGTTCATCGGGGGTGAGAACGGCCGAGGTCAGCAGGCGGTTATGCGTATGCATCGGGCGGCCTTCGAAATGGGCGGGCACCGGCTGCCAGCCGACGACGTCGACCAGATCATAGCAGCCCGGCGCGATCATCTGGGGGATGCCTTTGCGCCCTGCGTTCTCCATCCGGTCGGCCCCGGCGCTGAGGCCGCCGAAGAGGTGATTGGCCACCTCCTGCGGGGCGAAGTCCATCACGGCGGCGAAGGCACCTTCCGCGGCCAGGCTTTCGAATGCGCGCCCGCCCATGCCGGTGGCGTGGAAGACGGCGACCTCGAAACCGCGGTCTTCCAGCGCCGGTTTCAGGCTGACCATGTAGCGCAGGACCGTCTTGCCGAAGCTGGTCATCCCGATCAGCGGGCGGTCGCGTTTGGGCGGTTCCACCGCGCGGGCGGCCCCCAGCACCGCGCCCGCGGCCTGAGACAGCGAGGATTTGCAGACCGAATTCAGACCATAAAGCCCCCCCGCCCAGAGGATCATCTGGATATCCGCCGCGATCCGTTCCGGCGGCAGAAGGGCCGAAAAGGCGACGGTCGAGACCACGTATTTCGGGAAGCCGAGCGGCAGCGCAGAACAGAGATCGAGCGCGAGGTCGGTGCCCATCGTGCCGCCCAGAACGATCACGCCGTGCACGCGGTCTTCGCGGTAGAGATCCAGCGCCTTGGCGGCCGCGCCTTTCGCCATGATCTGCATGGCGGCGTTCTCATCCTCGGCGGTCATGGCGTCTTCGATCGCGTGCCCGCCCGCCGCCGCGACATCGGCCTTGGTGATGTCGACGGGCGAGGCGGGATCGCCCAGCACGCCCACATCCATGCGCAGCACGGCCCCACCTTGCGCGCGGATCACATCGGCCAGGTAGGTGAGTTCGGCATCCTTCGTGTCGTAGGTGCCCGCGATCAGGATGGTCTTGGTCATAGCTGGATCCACGCCGTCTTGAGGTCGATATACTTGTCCATCGCGTGCAGCGACTTGTCATGCCCGTTGCCGGACTGGCCGACACCGCCCAAGGGCACCGTCATGTCCGCGCCGCCATAGGTATTCACATGCACCACGCCGGCGCGGATGCCCGCCACCATGCGATGCGCCCGCGACAGGCTGGCGGTCCAGACGCCCGCCGCCAGCCCGTAATCGGTGGCGTTGGCGAGGCGCAGCGCCTCTTCCTCGGTGTCGAAGGGGGTGACGGTCAGGACGGGGCCGAAGACCTCGTCCCGGAAGACGCGGTCGGTGGGGGTTATCCCTGCAAGGATCGTGGGCGCGAAATAGGTGCCGCCGGTGTCCTGCAGGATGCGGTGGCCGCCGGTGACGAGATCGCCTTCCCCCATGAAGCCCGCGACGCGGGACAACTGCGCCTCGGAATTGATCGCGCCCACCTGTGTCGCGGGGTCGAGCGGGTCGCCCACGCGCAGCGCTTCCGCCTCGGCCTTCAGCATCGCGACGAAGTCGTCGTGGATAGCGCGTTCGACCAAGAGACGCGATCCCGCCACGCAGACCTGCCCCGAATTGCGGAAGATACCCATGGCCGAGACCTTGGCCGCATGGGCCAGATCGGGCGCGTCGGCGAAGACGATGTTGGGGGATTTGCCGCCAAGCTCGAGATACGTGCGCTTGAGGTTCGACCGCGCCGAGGCCTCGAGCAGCCGCCGCCCAGTCGCGCCCGACCCGGTGAAGGCCAGCACATCGACATCCATGTGTTCGGCCAAGGCCGCGCCGGTGATCTGGCCGGGGCCGGTGACCACGTTCAGCACCCCCGGCGGCAACCCGCAATCCAGGCAGATCTGCGCCAGCCGCAGAAGCGACAGCGACGCGGTTTCCGCCGGTTTCAGCACCACCGAATTGCCCATGGCCAGCGCGGGCGCCAGTTTCCACGCCCCGATCATCAGCGGGAAGTTCCAGGGCACGATGGCACCGACGACGCCCACGGGCGCGCGGTGGACAAGGCCCAGCACATCCGGCGCGGTGGGTGCGATCTCTCCCCCCACCTTGTCGAGCGCTTCGGCATAGTAACGGAACGTTCCGGCCGCCGACCCCGGCTCGGCCTTGAGCGCCATGGCCAGTTCCGTGCCGTTGTCGCGCACGCCAAGGACGGCGAGCGGCAGCGCCTCGGCCTCGATCCGGTCGGCGATGGCGTGCAGCACCTTCTTGCGCTGCGCGGGTGCCGCGCGCGACCAGACCCCGGAGGCAAAAGCCGCACGCGCGGCCGCCACCGCGCGGTCCACATCCTGGGCGCTGGCCGAGGCCAGCGTCGTCAGTCGCGTCCCGTCGATGGGGGACGTGACGTCGAGTGGCGCGCCTTCGCCATCCGTCCACGCGCCCGCAACAAGGAGCTTCTGCGGCGTGACAGGAGCCCGCCGAAGCGTGTCGATCTGTGTTTGCTCTGCCATTCGGCCTCCTTCAGCTCGGCCCGTTCGCGCCAGATGCGCAGGATATGGGCGGCGAGCACGATCACGATGATGACGAAAAGGATGAACGCCACGGGGCGGTCGATGAAGTCGAGCGGTTCCTTGACGCGCGCCATGCCGGCGCGCAGCTTGACCTCCATGATCCCGCCCAGAACCATGCCGAGGATGATCGGCACGATGGGCATTTCGAGGCGCTTGAGCACATAGCCCAGCACGCCGAAGGCGGCGGCCATCATGCAGTCGGTCGCGGAATTGCGCAGGCTGTAGACCCCCACGAAGCTGAGCGTGAGAATGCAGACCCCAAGGAACCGGTTGGGGATGCGCACGACCTGCACCAGCGGGCGCGTGGCGAACAGAAGGAACACCAGCACCAGCACGTTCAGAAGCAGAAGCGCGATATAAAGTGCGACGACGAAATCCATCTGGTTCTGGAACAGGGCCGGGCCGGGCACGACGTTGTGCACGTAGAAGACCGACAGCATCATGGCGGTCAGCGCCTCGCCCGGGATGCCGAGTGCCAGAAGCGGCACCATCGCGGCGGCGGGCACGGCGTTGTTCGCGGTTTCGGCTGCGATCAGGCCCTCGGACGAGCCATGGCCGAAATCCTCGGGCCGTTTGGAGGTGCGCCGCGCATAGGTGTAGGACAGAAACTGCGCGGTGAATTCGCCCACCCCCGGGATCATCCCCATGAGCACCCCGAAGGACGCCGAAACGGTCGCGACGCGGGGGTGGCGGCCCAGCTCGCGCAGGCCCTGGAAGAGGCCCCCGCGCAGTTTCGTCAGCCGCTGCTTTTCATCTTCGGTCGTGAGCAGCAGGAACGCCTGGCTCAGCGCGAACAGGCCCAGCACCACCACGATCAGGTCGATGCCGCCGGACAGGAAGGGCTGATCGAAGGTGTAGCGCTGGGTGTATTTCACCGGTTCCAGCCCGATGGACTGGATGAAGATGCCGAAGCCTGCGAGTGCGGCGGCAATCAGCGACTGGCCGCGATGGGCGACGACGACGAGGATGAGGCCCAGAAGGGCCGCCAGAAAGATCTCGCGCGATCCGAACATGGGCGCGACGCGGGCCAGAACCGGCGCGAAGAGGATCAGGCAGAGGACCGAAAAGATGCCGCCGAAGAACGAGGCCGAATAGGCAAGGCTGAGCGCGCGGCGCGGCTCGCCCCGCGCGGTCATCGGATAGCCGTCATAGGTGGTCAGCGCGTTGACCGCCGTGCCCGGCGTGTTGATGAGGATCGCGGGGATCGCGCCGCCATACATGGACGACCCGTAGATGCCCAGAAGCACGGTCAACCCCACGATCGGGTCCATGCTGAAGGTCGCGGGCAGCAGGATGGCAATTGCGACGGCGGGGCCGACGCCGGGGATGGCCCCGATGAGGACACCGCCGACCGACCCCACGAGCAGCGCAAGCACCACGTCCCAGCGGGCAAGGATGGCGAGGCTGTCGGCGAGAAGCTCCATCACAGATAAAGGATCGCGAAGGAGCGCAGCGCGCCGGGCAGGTATTCATAGACCGCGCCGCCGGGGATGCGGACCGACAGGAACCCCTTGAACAGCACCACGACCCCCACGGCGAAGACGACCGAGAGGACCATCATGAACCGCGTGCGGTAGCCCATGCGCCAGGCCAGCGCCGGGACGAAGACCATGGTCACCGGCAGATAGCCGAGGATCGGCACCAGCGCGACATAGGCCATGAACCACAGCGCATATTCGAAGACGGACAGCCAGCGCCGCACCTCGACCCGGTCGTAAGGCGTAAGCCGCCGCCAGGGCAGGCGCCACAGATGCAGACCGCCCGCCAGAACCATGAGGCCCAGCCCGATGGCGGGCCAGAAGCGCGGCTGCGCGGAGAGCCGGGTCTTTTCGACCCAGTCGGTTTCACGCCCGATCTGGGAGAGAAGCAGAACCGATACCGCCAGAAAGCCCAGAGCGAACAGAAGCTGTCCGCGCCGGGGTCCGACGAATCTGCGCTCGCTCTCGGTGGTCATGTGCTGTCCCGGATATGCGCCGGGGGCCGCGCGGGCCCCCGGCAAGGGTGGTTATTCGAGCAACTCGCCGATGCGGCCGACGGTTGCGATGTCGGTCGCGATGCGCGCGGCCGAGTCTTCGGGGCCCTGCCAGTAGACCAGCGCGCCGGTTTCCTTGGCCACCATCTGGGCGCGTTCGCTCATCACCGTTTCCTTGGCCACCGCGATGATCTTGTCGCGCACGTCCTGCGGGGTGTCCTTGGTCACGAACAGCCCGTTCCAGAGCGCGATGTTCAGGCTCGGGTCCAGTTCGCCGATGGTGGGCGCGTCGGGGACAAGGCTGATGCGTTCATCGGTGATCGCGACCAGCACCTTGACGCTGTCGAGACACGGCAGGATCAGCTGCAGCGTGGTGTTGATGACGTCGGCGTCACCGCTGGCCAGCGTGTTGCAGTCAAGCGCGTCGAAGGCCGCGTCGGAACCCCATTCGAAGCCCGCGTTCACCGCGAAGGCCTTGGTCACCTGCGTGGGCGTCAGCGGGTCGCCGAAATGGCCCAGCGCCACGTCGTTTTCCTTCGCATAGGCCGCGAGTTCGGCCATCGTCGAATAGGGCGCGTCTCCGGCGGCGGCGATCACGAAGGGATAGGTCAGGAAGATGCCGAGGGGGTCGAATTTCTCGGGCGTCAGTTCGGCGATGCCGATCTGGTGGCCGACGACCGGCACGCCGATCACGAAGGACCCGATCGTATAGCCGTCGGCGGGCGCGGTTGCGACCTCGATCGCGCCGGGGAAGGGTCCGCCGCCGCCGCCGGGCTTGTTCACGACCGCCGCGGGCACGCCGTAGGCGGCCTGGAAATCTTCCGCGATCATGCGGGTCAGGATGTCTTCAAGGTCGCCCGGCGGCCAGGGCACGATGAAGTTCACGGGCTTTTCGGGGTATTCGGCCACCGCCGCGCCTGCGGCGAGGCTGAGGGCCGCGGCAAGGGCGCCGCTGAGGAGCTTCAAGGTCATGTCGTCTCTCCCTGGTAGTTGGTTCATTATTTGAACCGTTGGTTCTGTTTTAGATTGACAGGCCGCTTGCCCTTCCGTCAAGTGAATTGAACCGGGCCGGGACCGCGAAAGCAATCGCGGCGCAGCAATGGCCGGAAAGGGAAAGACCGCCCGCCCATGGGAACCGTGACCAAAGCCCTGTCTCTGCTGAGATTTTTCAGTCAGACACGGCCCGAGATCGGGCTGAGCGATCTGGCGCGGCTGTCGGGCATGAACAAGGCGACGGTCTACCGGATGATGTCGGAACTGGTCGATCAGGGATTCGCGGAACAGACGCGGCAGGGCAAATCCTACCGCCTCGGGCCGGAAGTCCTGCGGCTGGCCGCGCTGCGCGAGGCGGCGGTGCCGCTGCTGTCGGTGGCGCGAGAGATGCTGGCGCAGCTGTCCGACGCCACGGGCGAGACCGCGCATATGTCGATCGTTCAGGGCACGCGGTTGAACGCGCTGGCGCATCACTACAGCGCGCGCCACGGCACCCGCGTCGCCATGGAGGATGCCGAGGTGCTGAGCTTTCACGGCACGGCGTCGGGGCTGGCGATCCTTGCCTTCTCGGATGCGGATTTCGTCGACCGCGTGCTGGCGCAGG
>CAZNMV010000017.1:10584-18907 GCA_964573835.1 uncultured Aestuariivita sp.
TTGTCGCCCATACCGCCCAGACCGAAACGCGGCCCGACGCGATCCGCGACCGCATCGCCGCCGCGCGGGCGTGGGGCGTCGCGGAATCGGTGGGCGGGTTCGAGGCGGATGTCCATTCGCTGGCCATGCCCGTCTTCGGACCGGATGCGCGGCCCATCGGCGCGCTGGCCGTCGCCGCCCCCGTCGCCCGGATGACGCCCACGCTTTCCGCGACCGCCACGCAGGCGCTGCGCCGCTGCGCCGATGACCTGACCCGCCGCACTGGCGGCTTCGCCCCCGCAACCCTGACCGAGGAGGCTTTCCCATGAAGGACGCTAATTTTCTCAAGGAGCACAACGCCCGCTCGCTCTGGCACCCGATGGCGCATCCGGCCGACAGCCTTGCCAACCCGCCCACCATCGTCACCGGCGCGCGCGGCGTGCGGATCACCGATGTGGACGGGCACGAGGTGGTCGATGGCGTGGGGGGGTTGTGGAACGTCAACCTCGGCTATTCCTGCCAGCCCATAAAGGACGCGATCGCAGCGCAGCTTGACGCCCTGCCCTATTATTCGATCTTCCGGGGCACCTCGAACGATCAGGTGATCCAACTGGCCGAAGAGCTGCGCGATTTCTTCGCCCCCGACGGGCTGAGCCGCGCCTTCTACACCAGCGGCGGGTCGGACAGCGTGGAAACCGCGCTGCGCCTTGCGCGGCAATATCACAAGATCCGGGGCGACGCGGGGCGGGTGAAGTTCCTCAGCCTGAAGAAGGGCTATCACGGCACGCATTTCGGCGGCGCATCGGTGAACGGCAACGCCAATTTCCGCAGCGCCTATGAGCCGCTTCTGGCGGGCTGCCACCATATCCCCGCACCCTACACCTATCGCAACCCCTTCAACGAGACCGACCCCGCGCGGCTGGCGCAGATGTGCCTTGCCGCGCTCGAGGACGAGATCGCCTTCCAGGGGCCGGGCAGCATCGCCGCCTTCATCATGGAACCCGTGCTGGGTGCCGGCGGCGTGATCGTGCCGCATGACAGCTTCATGCCCGGCGTGCGCGAGATCTGTGCGCGCCACGGCATCCTTCTGATCGCGGACGAGGTCATCACCGCCTTCGGGCGCACGGGGGCCTGGACGGGATCGCGGCTTTGGGGGGTGCAGCCCGATTTCATGTGCACCGCGAAGGCGATCACCAACGGCTATTTCCCCTTCGGCGCAGTGATGATCGCCGAACATGTGGCCGCCGTGTTCGAGGGTGACGATACGGGCCGCGCCGCCATCGGGCATGGCTACACCTATTCCGGGCACCCGGTGGGCGCGGCGGCGGCGCTCGCCTGCCTGACCGAGACGCGCAAGGGCGATCTGCCGGGCAACGCGGCGGCACGGGGGGCCGAGCTTTTCGCGGGCCTGAAGGACCTGCAGGCGCGCTATGACGTGATCGGCGATGTGCGCGGGCATGGGCTGATGTGCGCGCTGGAACTGGTGAGCGACCGCGCCAAGAAGACGCCCATCGACAAGGTCACCATCGGGCGGGTGCAGGAAGGGGCCTATGCGGCGGGCGCAATGGTGCGTGTGTCGGGGCCGAACATCATCCTGTCGCCGCCTCTGGTGCTGACATCGGAGGATGTGCAGGTGATCCTGCGCGCGCTCGACGCCGGTTTCGCAGGGGTCTGAGGGGGCAGGGTCCGACGCGGACCCTGCGCCGGACTTCGACGCGAAGTCCGGCTCCCCGTGACCGGGCGCAACGCTCCGGTGTCCGCGTCGGACACCGTGGCAAAAGCTGCGTCAGCTTTTGCCCTCGGGCGCGAGCCGCACGATCTGGGGGGTCTCGTCCGCGTCCAGCTCCTCGAAATCGAAATTGTCGAGCTTCGCGGCCCGTTTCCCCGCGCGTTCTGCCGCCACGGTGATCCCTTCGACATCGCGCCGCGCCTGATCGAAATGCGTCTCGAGCTTGCCTGCGCGTTCCAGCACCAGTTCCACGTCGCGGTGCAGCTGCGTCAGCATCTTGCGGATCGCGCCCGCCTGTTCGCGCATGCGCGCGTCCTTGAGGATCGCGCGCATCGTGTTGAGCGTCGCCATGCAGGTGGTGGGCGACACGATCCAGACCCGCGCGGCGAAACCTTCGCGCACCACCTGCGGCAGGCGTGCATGCAGTTCGGCATAGATCGCCTCGGACGGCACGAACATCAGCGCGCCATCCGCCGTTTCGCCCTCGATGATGTAGCGTTCGGCGATGGCCTTGATGTGGACGCGCACCGCATTGCCGAAGTTGCGCAAAAGGCGCTCTGCATCCTCGCGGGTCTCGGCGCGGGCCAGCGCCTCGAAATCCTCGAGCGGGAACTTGGCGTCGATGGCGATGGGGCCCGGTGGATTGGGCAGGTGGATCAGGCAATCGGCCCGCCGCCCGTTCGACAGCGTCGCCTGCAGGGTGAAGGCATCTGCAGGCAGCGCCTTCGACACGATGTCGGTGAGCTGGATTTCCCCGAACATGCCGCGCCGCTGCTTGTTCGACAGGATGTCCTGCAGCGACAGCACGTCGCCCGACAGCTTGGTGATGTTGTCCTGGGCCTTGTCGATTGCCGCCAGGCGTTCCTGAAGCTGGGTCAGAGACTGCGTGGTCTGCTTGGAGGACCCGTGCAGGCTTTCCTTCATCCGCTCCTGCATCTCGGCCAGCGCGCGGGCCTGCCGCATGGCGTTGTCGGCAAGCCGGTCCTGCATCTGTTGCTGGACGGACGCCATGCGCGCCTCGACCGTCTGGAGGATCTGCGCCTGCGCGCTGGTCTGGCTGTCGGACACCGTCTGCAGCCCGCCCCGCAGCTGGTCCTGCCCCTGCGCCAGATGCTGCACCGACTGGGTGAGCCATGTCATCTGCTGCGACAGCGGTTCGGCCATGCGCGCCGACCGGCCCGCTGCCCGCAACGACAGGATAAGCAGGATCAGGAACAGCAACACGACCGCCGCCCCCGCAAGGGCGGCGATTACCACGGGATCGTCGAGAGAATAGGTCTGGTCGCCCAACTGGATCATGTGCGTCCGAAAAGCCGTTCGATGTCGGCCAGCCTCAATTCGACATAGGTTGGCCGCCCATGGTTGCACTGGCCTGAATGGGGCGTCGCCTCCATCTCGCGCAGCAGCGCGTTCATCTCTTCCGCCCGCATCCGGCGGCCCGACCGAACCGACCCGTGGCAGGCGACGCGGGACAGGATCGCGTCGATCCGGGCCTGAACGCCGGTCGCCTCGCCCTGGTCGGTCAGTTCGTCGAGGATGTCGCGCAGAAGGGCTGCGGCGTTCACCTCGCCGAGGATGGCGGGGGTTTCGCGCACAGCGACGGCACCGGGGCCGAAGGGTTCGACGACCAGCCCGAGGCGCGCGAGATCGTCGGCGGCCTCGAGCAGCAGCGCGCGGTCGCCGTGCGACAGGTCCACCACCTCGGGGATCAGAAGCGCCTGCGCGGCAATGCCGGTTTCCGCCATCTGGGCCTTCAGCTTCTCATAGACCAGCCGTTCATGGGCGGCATGCTGGTCGACGATGACGATGCCGGTTTCGGTCTGGGCGATGATGTAGTTGCCGTGCACCTGCGCGCGCGCGGCCCCCAGCGGCAGGTCTTCGGCCTGCGCCTCTCCCGTGTCCTCGACCCGGGCCGAGTAGCTGGCGGCAAGATCGTCGAAACCCGGCGCCTGCGCGGCCCAGGCGGCGCGCCGGGCGGCCTGCGACGGGCGGTCCATCTGGTAGATGCGCGGTGGCGTGGCGGCCGCCGGCTCAGTGCGCATCGCGCCCAACGTCGCGGTGGCGATGGTCGATGAGGCACGGTGCCCCTCTTCCGCCAGCGCATGGCGCAGGGCCGACACGATCAGCCCGCGGGCCAGCCCTGCGTCGCGGAAGCGGACTTCGGATTTCGCGGGGTGGACGTTCACATCGACCAGCTGCGGGTCACAGTCGATGAAAAGGGCCGCCACCGGGTGCCGGTCGCGGGCGAGGACGTCCATGTAGGCGGCGCGCAGCGCGCCCGTCAGCATCCGGTCGCGGACGGGGCGGCCGTTGACGAAGAGATATTGCGCCACCGCGGCCCCGCGCGAAAACGTCGGCAGACCGGCATAGCCAAGAAGGCGCAGACCGTCGCGGGTGGCGTCGATGCGCAGCGCGTTGGCGATGAAATCGGCGCCCATCACGCGCGACAACCTTGCGCCCAGCGCGCCGAAAAGATCGCCCTGTTCGGCATCCGCGCGGAAGACCTCGCGCCCCTCGCCGCCGCCCGAGACATCGCGCAGCGTGAAGCCGACCCCCGGTTCGGCCATGGCGAGACGTTTCACCACATCGGCGATGGCCTGCGCCTCGGCCCGGTCCGAACGCAGGAACTTCAGCCGCGCGGGCGTCGCGTAGAAAAGATCGCGCAGCTCGACCACCGTACCCGCGCGCAGGGCCGCCGGTTTCACCGGATCGGGGCGCCCGCCCGCGACGCGGATCGTGGCGGCGTCGAAGCCCGCCGCGCGGGACGTGATCGTCAGGCGGCCCACGGCGCCCAAACTGGGCAGCGCCTCGCCCCGGAAGCCGAAGCTGTGGATGTTCAGAAGGTCGGACCCGTCGATCTTCGACGTGGCGTGACGCGAGAGCGCCAGCGGCAGGTCGTCGGGCGTCATGCCGCAGCCGTCGTCGGTGACGCGGATCAGGGTCTTGCCGCCATCGGCCACATCGACCGCGATGCGTGTCGCGCCTGCGTCGATCGCGTTTTCCACCAGTTCCTTGACGGCGGAGGCGGGGCGCTCCACGACCTCGCCCGCCGCGATGCGGTTTATCGCGCCGTCGTCCAGCTGGCGGATGACGGGGCGCGTTTCCCCTATCTTGCGGTCGATCTGGCCCATGCCGCTATACCTAGCATGGGCCGCGTCGATTCTGCCACCGCTATCGGCGGTCAGTCATAACGCAGTTCGGTCGCCTTGCCGCGGAAGATGAAATAGGCCAGCGCGGTGTAGCCCCCGATCATCGGCAGCACGACGCAGGTGCCGATCAGGATGATGAACAGGCTTTCAGGGGCCGAGGCCGCGTCATAGATCGTGAGCTGCTCGGGCACGACGTAAGGATAGAAGGAATAGGCCATCCCGAAGAAGGCCAGCGTGAACAGGACAATCGACGCCACAAAAGGAAACCACGCCCAGCTGTCGTCGGGGGTGGGCAGGCGGCGCAGCGCCAGCCACAGCAGCACTACCAGCGCCCCCGACATGATGGGCAGGGGGGCAAGCAGGAAGATCTCGGGCACCGACAGCCACTTGTCCCAGATGCGCGGGCTGACCAGCGGCGAGGCGAGCGAGATCGCCCCCATCCCCAGCACCACGCCCCAGATGCCGCCGCGCGCCCATGAAACCGCCTTCTTCTGCAGATCGCCGTCGGTCTTCAGGATCAGCCAGGTCGCGCCGATGAAGGAATAGCCGACCGTGAGAAACAGCGCCGTGAGCGCGGCAAAGGCCCAGGTGGCGGGCGTCTGCTGCAGGCCCATGATGTAGAGGCCCAGCATCCACCCCTGCGCAAGCGATGTCATCAAGGAGCCCGCCCAGAAGGCCGCGTTCCAGCGGCCCTTGTGCGGCACCGGTGCCTTGACGCGGAACTCGAACGCGACGCCGCGCAGGATCAGCCCGATCAGCATGATCGCGACCGGCAGGTAAAGCGCGGTCAGGATCGCGCCATGGGCCGCCGGGAAGGCGACAAGAAGAATGCCCACGGCGAGCACGAGCCAGGTCTCGTTCGCGTCCCAGAAGGGGCCGATACTGGCCACCATGCGGTCGCGCTCGGTGTCCGTGGCGAAGGGGAAAAGGACGCCGACGCCAAGGTCGAAGCCGTCGAGCACCACATAGATGAGGATCGACAACCCCATCAGCGCGGCGAAGGTCAACGGCAGCCAGCGTGCCGGATCGCCGAACATGTCCATCATTGTCCTTACTCCGCCGGGACGGCCGAGCCCGTCATGCGGCCGGGACGGCGCGGCCGGTCGTTCCCCGCGGCCTTGCGGGCAAGGAAGAACAGAACCGAGATATAGGCCGCCAGCAGCAGCACGTAGATGGTGAGATAGGCGGCAAGCGTCGTGCCGACAAAGGGCGCGGGCACATCGGCCACCGCCTGTTCGGTCGTCAGCACGCCATGGACAAGCCAGGGCTGGCGGCCGATTTCCGTCGTGTACCACCCGGCCAGCGTGGCGGCCCAGCCCGAGAAAGCCATGGGCACCAGCGCCCAGAGAATGGGCTTCGGCAGCGCGCCCACGTCGCGGCGGCGCGCCATGATGACAACGGCAGCCCAGCTCAGGAGCAGCATCGCCATCCCGGTGCCGACCATCACGCGGAAGGAATAGAAGACGGGTGCCACCGGCGGGTGCTTCACGGTCCCGTCTTCGGTCACGAAGTCGTTCAGCCCGGGCACGACACCATCGATCTTGTGCGTCAGGATCAGCGAGGCGCCGTTCGGAACTGCGATTTCCAGCAGATTGGAGCGCGTCTCTTCATCCGGCACCGCGAAGAGCAGAAGCGGCACATTCGGCCCGGTCTCCCAGTTGCCTTCCATGGCGGCGACCTTGGCGGGCTGGTGCTCCAGCGTGTTCAGCCCGTGGAAGTCGCCCGCCAGAATCTGCAGCGGGATGAGCGTGGCACCCAGGATCAGGCCCGATTTCAGCGTCGTGCGCACCTCGGCGCTGCGGTCGCCGATCAACCAGCGGAAGGCCGACAACCCCGCGATCAGGAAGGCCACCGTCAGACCCGAGGCCAGTAGCATGTGGACAAGGCGGTAAGGCATGGAGGGGTTGAAGATGATCGCCCACCAGTCGGTGGCGAAGGCGACGCCGTCGCGCATCTCGAACCCGGCCGGGGTGTGCATCCAGCTGTTCAGCACAAGGATCCAGAAGGCCGACATCGTCGTCCCGAACGCGACAAGGAAGGTCGCCGTCGTGTGCAGCCAGCCCGGCACACGGGAAAACCCGAACAGCATGATGCCGAGGAACACCGCCTCGAGGAAGAAGGCGGTCATGATCTCATAGGCCAGAAGCGGGCCCGCGATGTTGCCCACGGTTTCCATGAACCCGGGCCAGTTGGTGCCGAACTGGAACGACATGGTGATGCCGCTGACGACGCCCATGGCGAAGGACAGCGCGAAGACCTTCACCCAGAAGCGGTAGGCCTCCATCCATTTCACGTCGCCGGTGGCGTTGAAGCGGAGCTTGAAGAACAGGAGCACCCAGCCCAGCGCGATGGTGATCGTGGGGAAAAGGATGTGGAACGATATGTTGGCCCCGAACTGGATCCGGGACAGAAGCAGCGTGTCCATGCACCCACCTGTCTGTTCGCGTCTGCGCCTGACTTAGGGCCTTCGGCGCCGTGTTCACGGGGGGTGCGACAGCACGGCGCGGAAAACCCCGAAAGAGGCCGAAAGCCCTTGATCTCCAGTCTCTTGTATGCGGCGGGATACCGTGCGGGATTACACGAAGTGCACGTAGAAGTCGCGCAGCGCGTCGCCTTCGAGATCGCGCGTCTTCTTCACTTCCTTCTCTTTCATGTAGACGTGGTTGGCCACCAGCTCCGGCCCAACCGCCTGCGCCAGCGCCGTGTCGGCGGCAAGATCGGCGACCGCACCGGCGAGATCGTTGGCGACCCCTTCGGTCGCGTCCATGTGGTCGAAGCCGTCACCGGTTTCCATGGGCGGCAGGGCATAGCCCTTCTCGACCCCCAGAAGCGCCGCCTGCAGCACCGCTGCCACCGCCGTGTAGGGGTTGGCCGAGGCATCGGCCATCCGGTGTTCAAGCCGCGCCTTCGCCCCGCCTTCGCCGCTGATGCGTGTCGTGACGTTGCGGTGATCGCCGCCCCAGTTCTTCCAGTAGCCCGACAATGACCCCGGCTGCAGCCGCCGGTAGGACGCCGCCGTGGGCGCGATCAGCCCCGCCAACCCCTTGTGATGCTGGATCAGCCCCGTGATGCAGCCGCGCGCAAGATCGTTCATGTGATCCGGCCCGCCCTTCGGCCCGGTCGACAGCGCGTTGCCCCCGGCCGCGTCGGTGAACGAGAAGTTGATGTGCATCCCCGACCCGCCCGCTTCGGCGATGGGCTTGGGCATGAAGGTCAGCACGATCCCGTAGTCGAGCGCGATCTCGCGCGCCATCAGGCGGAAGAGGACGATATCGTCCACCGCCTTCACCGCGTCGTCGAAGGTCAGCGTGTATTCGTATTGCGGGCTGTCGAATTCCGCCGTGATCATGTCGAGCCGGAAACCCAGATCATCGGCCATTTCCCAGATCCGGTCATTGAAGCGCAAGGGATCGGCGAAAGGCCCGGTGCCGTAGACGACACCCCCCGGCGCGTCATAGGGCATCAG
>CAZNMV010000018.1:0-6248 GCA_964573835.1 uncultured Aestuariivita sp.
AGCCCGAGGTGCTGATCCTCGACGAACCCTTCGGCGCGCTCGACGCCTTCACGCGTGAGGATCTCTGGCAGATCATGCATGCGCTGAAGGAAAAGGAACCCTTCACCGGCGTGCTCATCACGCACGATCTGCGGGAATCGATCTACCTTGCCGATCAGGTCGTCGTCCTGTCGGGGCGGCCCGCGCGCACGCAGTTCGTGCTCGACATGCCGACCCGGGGCCGCCGGGATATCGAGATGCTCTACGCCCCGCAGGCGGCCGAGATGCTGAACACGCTCCGCCACCAGATCGCCGTGGCGCAGGGGCGCGACCGCCGCGACGCGGCGGAATAAGAGGAGGCGCGCAATGGCCTATGTTCCCGACAGCCTGACCGCCGAACGCCCGCCCAAGGGCGTGGGCTTCCTCGGCGCGCTGACCAGCCGCGCGGTGGTGGCACCCATCGCCGCCGTCATCGTCTTCCTGATCCTGTGGGAAGTGCTGGTCTGGGCCAATGGCTGGCCGAATTACCTCATGGCCTCGCCGTCGGACCTGCCTGCCGCCTATGCGCGGTACTGGGAATTGTTCCTCGTCATGGGGTGGCAGACGCTGTGGCGCACGGTGGTGGGGCTGGTGCTGGCGGTGATCGTCGGCATCCTGATCGGCATGGTGATGGGCTTTTCGCGCACCATGCGCGACGCGCTTTATCCGCTGCTGGTGGGGTTCAACGCGATCCCCAAGGCGACGGTCGTGCCCATCGTCGCGCTCATGTTCGTCGGCCAGCACGATTTCAACACGATCCTCGTCGCCTTCATGATCTCGTTCTTTCCGATCGCGGTGTCGGTGTCGATCGGGCTGTCCACGCTGGAGCCTGAGTATCGCGATATCCTGCGCTCGCTCGGGGCGTCGCAGACGACGATCTTCCGCAAGATCGCGCTGCCCAAGACGCTGCCGGAGTTTTTCGGGGCGCTGAAGGTGGCCGTCACGCTGGCCTTCATCGGAACGAACCTGATGGAGATCGTGTCGCCGCACGGGCGGGGCCTCGGGTCGCTGTTCGACAGCGGCAAGACGAATTCGGATTACCCGCTGATGTTCGCGGTGCTCATCGCGCTCGCGTTTCTGGGGATCGTTCTCTACTACATCGTCGTCCTGCTGGAACGCATCTTCGCGGGCTGGGCGGAGCGGCCCGCCTCCTAGACCGACGGATCGACCCGGCAGAGGCGGAAGGCGGCGACGGGGTCTGCGGCTCCGTCCAGCGGCACCGTGACTTCCTCGCCGCCGATCAGCGCGGTTGCGGTGCGGTTGAACTGCAGCCCGTCCAGCACGTTTCCGAACCCGGTATCCGTCACCGTCAGCGCGCGGCCGCCATCCGACAGGACGTGGCGGTTGGTGGAGATGGTGAGGGGGGCGGGGCCCTCGAAGCGGAGGGAGAAGACATCCGCCTCCGGCCAGGGGGCGGGGCGGCGCAGGGTGATGGTGTAGAGGGGCTGGGTGGGATCGTAGGTGAGTTCGACCCCTGCGGCGGCCGCGTCGTGGGTGAGACGGCAGGGCAGGCCGGGGGTGAAGTCCCAGGCGGCGGCCGGGTGTCCGGCGAGGATGAGGAGGAGGGTGAAGAAGCGCATGGATCAGAGCTAGGCCGCCCGGGGCGTCCGGCCAGTGGGGGACGTGTCCGTCAGGGGGCGTCCCACGGTGGGACGGGGTGGGAGCATCGGGATTTCAATGGGTTACAGAGGCAGGGTAAGGGTTTGTTAAGGGGTGGGGGGGTGATGGTGGGTTGGCACCCACCCTACGCTTGCGGGTGGAATGTCGGCTTTACAGTCTCCTTGACCTCAACTGTCTGCGCGCTGAAGGTCCCGGACAAATCTATCTGGATTCGTTAATTCGATGGCAAGATTATCTCTGGCGGGTTTTTGTTTTGCTGCAGCCATGGCATGCGCGGCGAACAAAGCATCTTTTTTATTATTTATAGAAGATTTTTTGCGCTCAGCTCAACGCCATTTGGCTTCGGGCTTGTGCTCGAAAGCTTGACATGGCTGACAGGAGCCTGGCTGGCGACATTACTTCTCAATCGCTTCTTCTGGGACGGCCTTGTTGCGCCAATTGCCAGGCGCTCGGTTCCAAAGCTGCTCAAGTCGGCATTCGCAGTCATAATCTTCATATGTGCGATTGCAGGCATTCTTTCGTTTGTATTCGGAAGAAATGTGACCGCGATATGGGCCACCTCAGGCGTTCTTGGGATTGTTCTTGGCTTCGCCCTGAGGAATATGATTCAGGATGTATTCACCGGAATCGCTCTTAACCTTGACAGCTCGATTCGCGAGAACGATTGGGTTGCCCTGCATCACAGGGATTTCAATCTGGAGCAATACGGAAAAGTTCTCAACATCGGCTGACGCACAACACGAATTCAGCTGGAGAACAACAACGTCGTTGTCGTTCCCAACGGAATGATGGGAATGATGGCGGTCACCAACTTCGCCCACTCCGATCATATCTCTCGCCTGCAAACGGACATAGTTATCGACTTTGACGTTCCGGTCGAACGCGCACGTCGCATTCTTCTTGCCGGGGCGCGTGCTGCGGCAGTCGAAAAAGGTATTCTGCAAGAACCCGAACCGGTTGTCGTTGTTGGTGAACCTGTCGAACGCGGCGTCAATTACAAGGTCCGGTTTTGGGGCAACGTAGCGAAACGTTCGCCTTCTTCGTTGCAAGACGCGGTGATGACCCATCTGCTTAAGCACCTTAATGTTGCCGGGCTAACCCCAGCCCTTCCAAAAGAAGATGTGTTTGTTGAAAGGCGGCCAAGACGGCTGCTGGATCACGCACGCCTGGAAGATCGGATTGAGATATTGTCACGTTGTGACCTGTTTGCGCAGTCGCTCGAGCAGACGGAAATCGAAGAGCTGGCCGCCAACATACTGGTGCTTGAGTTCGACGCAGGAGAGGTCGTCGTGAGCGAAGGATCTCCTGGTTCTTCAATGTTCATCCTGTCGGAGGGCGTTCTGGCCGCGTCGATTTCCCAACGTTCTGACCAAGAAAGCGATGAAACTGTTCCGGAGCCGGACAAGGGTCTGGTTGTGGGTCACATAGCAGCTGGGGGTATCTTTGGCGAAATGTCCTTGCTGACCGGAGAACGCCGAAGTGCGACGATTACCGCTTTAACCGGCGTTCTGGTTTACGAGGTCACTTTCGAAACCTTCGAGACAATTCTTGAAAGGCGACCCGCGATTGGTGAAGCCGTCAGCAAACTCGTCGCCGAGCGCCAGATCGCAACAAAGCGCGCGGTGGATGCAAACGCCTTCCTCGACATGGAAACCGAGAAGCATGCTCTGACCGACCGTATCTCAAGCAAAATGAAGGCCGTGTTTTCAAGTGTTTTCGGACGCAGTTCGGCAGCTTAACTATTCCATCCCGGATGATCACAAAGCCCTTCGCCTGTCTGCACTGTTCATGGCGCGGACTGTTTTGATCAAGGCGCGGGATGGCAGACCCCGCATGAAGACGTTGCCCGGCGTGACAGGGTCTTCAGACAAACTTGACTGTCCCGTGTGGATACCGGCCCGCAGGACGCGCGGCGATCAAGCTTCGCTCAGTCTTGCCGAGGTGAACGCCGGTTTTGGCGGATCAGCCCAGGCGCCACGGCATAGCTCGCGAAAAACACCACGCCAAAGCCAAGGACGGCGAGAAAGGCATTCAGGTTCTGGTTCCAGAGCAGAACCCCGGCCACCGGCGGCGCAATCACGAACGGGGCGAGGATCAGCGTCGTCAGCGGGTTCGCAATCTCGCGTCGCATGCGGCCGGGGGCGCAGATCTCCAAAGCACGCATGACCATCTGGTGCACGTGCAACTGATCCGGAGCCGAGACATCGGCCTTCCTCCGGGCCCGCCGGTAGATCGCAAGAAGCGTGTCGGCAACCGGCCAGAACAGCGTCAGCAAAAGCGCCCAGGGCGAGACGTCGGGCGCGTTGAGCAGAATGGAGATACCGAACCAGCTCAGCACGAAGCCGATCGTGTACGCACCGGCATCGCCCAGGAAGATCAGACCGCGCGGGTAGTTCACCAGGAAAAACCCGAACACGGCGGCCGCGACCATCATCGCCAGATGGGTCATCGTCTCATATCCCGCCGCGTCCGCGATGGCGCTCAGCGCGACCGCCCCGACCATGACGGTCAAGGATGCGAGGCCATTGACCCCGTCAATCAGGTTGAAACCGTTGGCAATACCCGCTGTCAAAAGGAGAGCGTGAGGGGAATTCCGACGATCCAGTGATCGACCAGCGCATCGAGGCCCGGGACACCCGTCCGCGGGAGCCAGACCTTGAGAAACCAGATCGCCAGCAGGCTGGCACCGACCGCTGCCAGAAACCGGCCGCGCGGGGACACGCGAAACCCCAGATCCTCGGCCAGACCGACGAAGAAGAGCAGTGAGGTCGCAAGAATGAACTTGGCGTAAGGCTCTGTAATCACGCCCGGCGCCAAGACGACGCTCAGACACAGGGCACCGAAGATTGCCAACCCTCCCACGCGGGGCGTGAGGCGTGTGTGCGTCGATTGCACCGCGCGAAGGTCATCTGCCCGCCCGCTGAGCCGGGGAAACCGTCTGCGGAGCAGGACGATGACTACACAGATGACAAAGGCCAGTGCGGCTACGAAAACTTCACGCCAGTCAAGATGCAATCTGCCCTCTCAGACCATTGGCGACCAAACATGTAACAATTGATGGTGCCAAGGTGCTTTGGGCGCACATTGCCCGATGAACCGACAGTCCCTGATTGGCCCGTCATCGAGGCGATTAAACGATACTATGCGCACCGCGGCCAAGTGTTATTTTGCATTTTTTTTGTATACATCGGTGTTCTGCCCACGCAGGCGATTTAAACAACCCATGATCCGCTCAGGTGGATGGCGAATGAGCTGATGCATACGGTTGCGGCGGCACCTTCCGGTTCTGGCGGACAGCCCGGGCCCTGCACCCATGAGAGGCATCACCGCAGCACGGAATGCTCTCTAGCCCCCCACCCCTTCCGCCCCTTCCCGATCCCCTGTAAAACCCCTGCTCAGCACCGGGCAGGGACGTCCCCATGAAACCGATCCGCCTCATCGCAGGCTTTCTGACCGTGGGCGTCTGGACGCTGGCCAGCCGGGTCATGGGGTTCGTGCGCGACATCCTGATCGCGGCCTATATGGGGTCGGGCCCGGTGGCCGAGGCGTTCCTTATCGCGTTCTCGCTGCCCAACATGTTCCGCCGCTTCTTTGCCGAGGGCGCGTTCAACACGGCCTTCGTGCCGCTGTTCTCCAAGCGGCTGGAGGCGGGGGAGGATGCGCGGGGCTTTGCCTCGGACGCGTTCGCGGGGTTGGCGGGGGTGCTGGTCGTGCTGTCGGTCGTCGCGGTGATCTTCATGCCGGCGCTGGTGCTGGCGATGGCGGGGGGCTTCGCGGGGGACGTGCGCTTCGGCCTTGCGGTCGATTACGGGCGGATCGCGTTCGTCTATATCCTGTTCATCTCGCTCTGCGCGCTGTTGTCGGGCGTGCTGAACGCGACGGGGCGGTTCGCGGTGGCGGCGGCGGCGCCGGTGCTGTTGAACCTGATCCTGGTCGTGGCGCTGGTGCTGGCCGAGCGGGGGGAGGCGGCGGCGGGTGCGCCCGAGGGGGCGCTGCACGGGATGTATCTGTCGGTTGCGGTGGTGGTGGCGGGCGTCGCGCAACTGGCGCTGGTCTGGTACGCGGCGGCGCGGGCGGGGTTCGCGCCGGTACTGCGGATGCCGCGCTGGACGCCCGAGATGCGGCGGCTGGCCATCATCGCGGCGCCTGCGATGCTGGCGGGGGGTGTGGTGCAGATCAACCTGCTGGTGGGGCGGCAGGTGGGATCGTTCTTTGACGGGGCGATCGCGTGGCTGAGTTTTGCGGACAGGCTTTATCAGTTGCCTTTGGGGGTCGTGGGGATCGCCATCGGGGTTGTCCTTCTGCCCGATCTGTCGCGGCGGCTGAAGGCGCGCGATGACGCGGGCGGGCGGGATGCGTTTTCGCGGGCGACCGAGTTCGGGATGATGCTGACGGTGCCTGCGGCGGTGGCCTTGGTGGCGATCCCGGTGCCTTTGGTGTCGGTCCTGTTCGGGCGCGGGGCGTTCGGGGAGGCGGATATCGCGGCGACGGCGCTGGCGGTGGCGGTCTATGGGCTGGGGCTGCCCGCTTTCGTGCTGCAAAAGGTGCTGCAGCCTTTGTATTTCGCGCGGGAGGATACGCGGCGGCCGTTCCGCTATGCGCTGGTGGCG
>CAZNMV010000018.1:6348-8909 GCA_964573835.1 uncultured Aestuariivita sp.
TCTATTTCGGCGCGGGCCACCTGCTGGGGGCGTTCCGGCTGTCGGAGTTCCGCCGCGCGGTGAAGCGTTAGTCCTGCTGCCGCAGGCGGCGCAGGATCGCGGCCCAGCCCCCCGGGGCAAGGACGAAGGACAGCGCGAAGCCGACCGCGAAGCCCGCGACATCGCCCACCCAGCTGTCATCGCCGCCGAAGAGCAGCGCGAAGATGAGCTGGAAGGCCATGAGAAAGCCGATGAGCAGGAAGGCGCGGTACTGGTTATGGCCGAGCCCGCGGAGGTTCTGCCAGAGCACGAAGGTGAAGCCGCCGATCAGGCCGTAGACGTTGGGGAAGGCCCCGAAGAGGAGCGTGCCTTCAGGCACGAAGGTCGCATAGGCCAGCGCGCCGCCCACGCCCGAGGCGAGGAAGATGGCGAGCATACGCATCTGGCCGAAGGCCTCGGCCACCATCTTGCCCATGGCAAGCAGGATCACCCCCGCGAAGGCCGCATGTGTGAGCGAGCCGTGGATGAAGCTGTATGTGAAGAAGCGCATCACGTGTTCGGGCGGCCAGCGGCCGGTTTCGCGCATCCAGTCGAAAACCTGCACGCTGAAGGCGTAGTCGCGCAGCGCCTCGATCCGCCAGCCGACGGCGAAGGCGTCGCCGATGAGCCCCTGTTCGGCCAATGAGAACCATGCCTCGACCCCGACCACAGCCAGAAAGAGGACCACCACCACTGGCGGCAGGGGATTGACCGGGGCCTCGGCTTCGGGGCTGCTCATGCTGGGGCCTTTCCTTGGGGGCTTCTTGACGGCGCCTGACCCCATGGGTAAGCGACACCGATCCGATTTTCCAGCCGCGAGTGCACCCATGTCCGACCCCAAGTTCACCCCGCGCGTGTTTTCAGGGATCCAGCCTTCGGGCGGACTGACGCTGGGCAATTACCTGGGCGCGATCAAGCGCTTTGTCGACATGCAGGATCAGGGCGGGTTCGAGACGGTCTATTGCATGGTGGACCTGCATGCGATCACCGTCTGGCAGGACCCGGCCGACCTGACGCGCAACACGCGCGAGCTGTGCGCGGGTTTCATCGCGTCGGGGATCGATCCCGAGAAATCCATCCTCATCAACCAGTCTCAGGTGCCGGAACATGCGCAGCTGGGCTGGGTGTTCAACTGCGTGGCGCGGATGGGCTGGATGGGCCGGATGACGCAGTGGAAGGACAAGGCGGGCAAGAATTCCGAGAATGCCTCGCTGGGGCTCTTCGGTTATCCGGCGCTGATGGCGGCGGATATCCTGATCTATCACGCGACCCATGTGCCGGTGGGCGAGGATCAGAAGCAGCATCTGGAGCTGACCCGCGACATCGCGGCGAAGTTCAACCATGACTACAAGGTGGATTTCTTCCCGCTGACCGAACCGGTGATCGAAGGGGCAGCGACGCGGGTGATGAGCCTCCGCGACGGGTCGAAGAAGATGTCGAAGTCCGATCCGTCCGACATGGCGCGGATCAACATGACCGACGATGCAGACGCGATCGCCAAGAAGATCCGCAAGGCCAAGACCGACCCCGATGCCCTGCCGTCCGAGGTCAAAGGCCTCGACGGGCGGCCCGAGGCGCGCAACCTCGTCAACATCTATGCCGCGCTGAATGATCAGAGCGTCGAAGAGGTGCTGCGCGACGTGGGCGGGCGGCAGTTCGGGGAATTCAAACCGATGCTGGCCGATCTGGCGGTGGCACGGCTGTCGCCGATTTCGACCGAGATGGCGCGGCTCATGGCGGCCCCGGACGAGATCGACCGCATCCTGACGCGCGGGGCCGAGCGGGCGCGCGCGATCACCGCGCCGATCCTGCGCCGGACCTACGACATCGTCGGCATGGTGCCGCCGGTCGCGCTCTGATCCCCACCCGGTGCGGTACTGCACCGGGGCTGTTCGGGGATGGGGCTTTCGGCCTGGCCTTTGCGATGCCACCTTGGGGGCAAGACGGAGGATCGCCCATGACCAGCCCCCTGCCCCCCGAAACCCGTGTGGGTCACGTTCATCTGAAGGTGTCCAACTTGGACCGCGCCATCGCCTTCTATTCCGGCGTTCTGGGATTCGAGGTGACGCAGCGATACGGCCCGCAGGCGGCGTTCCTGTCGGCGGGCGGCTATCACCATCATATCGGGCTCAACACCTGGGAAAGCGCCGGGGGCACCGCCCCGCCGCCGGGGACAACGGGGCTTTACCATGTCGCCTTCGTGTTTCCCGACCGTGCGTCGCTCGGTCAGGCGATCGACCGGGTGCTGGCGGCGGGCATTCCGCTGGACGGGGCCGCCGATCATGGCGTGTCGGAAGCGGTGTATCTGCGCGACCCGGACGGCAACGGGGTGGAACTTTACCGCGACCGCGCGCCCGGGGACTGGCCGCGTGACGGCGATGGCAACCTTGCCATGGTGAACACGCGGCTCGATTTGGCGGCATTGGTGGCGGAGGGGCGCGCGGCGGGTCAGTAGGCCCCATTGCGCGGAATCAAGGCGCGGCACGCGCCGCCCCGCAGCCCACGCCCGCCCCCCGGGCGAGCGCTTCTTCGTCGCCGCGCCG
>CAZNMV010000018.1:8919-18805 GCA_964573835.1 uncultured Aestuariivita sp.
TCGAGGCGCAATTGCTGCAAGTGGGTGCGCTGTTCCGCACCTAGGTCGAGCGCTCCAGGCATGACGGCGATGTGGCGATCCTGCGCGCCGGCGATCACGGGGCATGGCTGGGCAGCGGGGTCTTCGACGGGGCGCGCTTCGTCAACGGGCTTGCCCCCGATCTCGAACCCCATTGCGCACGGGTGAACCGGTCGGCCGAGGCCCTGATGCTGAAGCCCACGGTATCGACCGAAGACATGGTCGCCATCGTGCGCGAGGGGCTGGCGATGTATCCCAAGGACACCCCGATCTATATCCGGCCGATGTATTGGGGCATCGACGGTGACATCACCGCCATCGTGCCGCAGCCCGAGCGCACCGGCTTTGCGATCTGTCTGGAGGAGTTTCCCTTTGCGCCCCCTACGGCGACTGCCACGCTGGGGCGCACGCGGTTCCGCCGCCCGGTGCTGGAGGATGCGGTGGTGAACGCCAAGGCGGGCTGTCTGTATCCCAACAATGCCCGGATGCTGACGGAAGTGCGCGCGCGCGGCTTCACCAATGCGCTGGTGGCCGATGCGATGGGCAATGTTGCCGAGACGGCGACCGCCAACATCTTCATGGTGCGCGACGGCGCGGTCTTCACGCCCATCCCGAACGGCACCTTTCTGGCGGGCATCACGCGCGCGCGCCATATCTCCAACATGCGCGCCGACGGGATGGAGGTGCACGAGACGGTGCTGAGTTTCGACGATTTCACCAAGGCGGACGAGGTGTTCATGTCGGGCAACATGTCCAAGATCACGCCCGTCACCGCCTTTGAAGACACGCAGTATCAGGCCGGCCCGGTCACGGCGCGCGTGCGCGAGATGTACTGGGACTGGGCCGCATCAAACGGGTGATCCATGGCACAGAAGATCGAGTTCTGGTTCGAGTTCGCCTCGACCTATTCCTATCCGGCCGCGATGGCGGTCGAAGACGCCTGCACGCAGGCGGGCGTGGGGCTGGTCTGGCGGCCTTTCCTGCTGGGCCCCGTTCTGGCGGCGCAGGGGCTTGACGGGTCGCCCTTCACGGTCTTTCCGGTCAAGGGGGCCTATATGTGGCGCGATGTCGAGCGGCTTTGCGCCGATGCGTCGCTCGCGTTCCACAAGCCCTCGGCGTTCCCCCGCGGGTCGATGCTTGCGGCACGGATCGTCGCGGCGCATGAGGACGCGCCCTGGACCGGGGCCTTCGTGCGTGCGGTCTATGCCGCGAATTTCGCCGATGACCGCGATATCGGGGATGGCGCGGTGATCGGCGCGATCCTGTCGGCGATGGGGATTGACGCCGCCGCCGTCATCGACGCCGCCGGGACGCCCGAGGCCAAGACTGCCCTGCGCGCCGCGACCGAAGAGGCGCAGGTGCGCGGCATCTTCGGCGCGCCGAGCTTCACGGTGGGGGACGAGCTGTTCTGGGGCCATGACCGGATGGACCAGGCCATCGCCTGGGCCGCGCGGGGCTGAGCGGGATTGCACGGCGCGCGCCCTTGCGCCATTCTGGCCCACGGTCAGAGGAGAACCGGATGCGCAAGTTCCTTGTCGTGCTGGACGACAGCCGCGAATGCCTCAACGCCATGCGCTTTGCCGCCATGCGCGCCGCGAAGACCGGCGGCGGGGTCTGCATCCTGTCGGTCATCCCGCCGGACGAATTCAACCACTGGATCGGCGTGGGCGAAGTGATGCGGGAGGAAGCCCGTGAACGCATTCACGCCCATTTCGAGGTCTTCGCCAAGTGGATGCGCGACAAGCAGGGCGTCGATCCCGAACTGGTGATCCGCGAGGGGGAACCGGTGGACCAGATCTTCGCCCAGGTGCGCGAGGATAGCGAGATCGGGGTGCTGGTGCTGGGGGCCGCGTCCGACAAGAAGGGCCCCGGGCCGCTGGTGACCGCGCTGACGCGCAGCGCGGGCACGCTGCCCATCCCCTTCACCATCGTGCCGGGCGACATGACGAAGGACAGGCTCGAGGCGATCACCTGAGGGCCCCAGTTTAGAACCGTTCCAATCCTTGACGCAGCCCCGGGCAGGTCGCATATATGGGGCCAGACCAGAAAAGGTGCATTTCCCATGTTCATCCAGACCGAATCGACGCCGAACCCGGCCACGCTGAAGTTCCTGCCCGGCAAGACGGTGCTGGAGATGGGGACAGCCGATTTCCCCAATGCCGACACCGCGGGAAAATCGCCGCTCGCCGCGCGCATCTTCGGGGTTGCGGGTGTCACGGGCGTGTTCTTCGGGACGGATTTCGTGACCGTGACCAAGGGCGACGGGATCGACTGGGACCATGTGAAGCCCGCGATCCTGGGCGCGATCATGGAGCATTTCCAGTCGGGCGATCCGGTGATCTCGGGCGGGCATGACGGCGGGTCGGGCCATGCCGAACATACCGGCGAAGACGGCGACGTCGTGCGCCAGATCAAGGAACTGCTCGACAGCCGGGTGCGCCCGGCGGTGGCGCAGGATGGCGGCGACATCACATTCCACGGCTTCGACCGGGGTGTGGTCTACCTGCACATGCAGGGCGCCTGCGCAGGCTGCCCGTCGTCCACGCTGACGCTGAAGATGGGGATCGAGAACCTGCTGCGCCACTACATCCCCGAAGTGACCGAGGTGCGGCCGGTTGCCGTCTGACCTCACGATCCTTGCCTTCGACACATCGGCCGCGCATTGCGCGGCCGCTTTGCTTCATGCGGGCCGGGTGGTCACGCGGGTCGACGACATGGGCCGCGGGCAGGCCGAACACCTCATGCCGATGCTGGAAGAGATGCTGGCGGGTGCGGGGCTGGGCTGGCGCGATCTCGACGGGATCGGCGTGGGGGTGGGGCCGGGCAATTTCACCGGCATCCGGATTTCCGTCGCCGCCGCGCGGGGGCTGGCGCTGGGGCTGACGCGGCCCGCTTCGGGCGTGTCGCTGTTCGAAACGACGCAGGCCCTGTCGGGGCAGGCACGGGTCGCGGTGCCCGCGCCGCGCGGGCAGGTCTATCTGTGCGACGCAGGGGCGCCGCCGGTTCTGGCTGGGGCCGAGGATGTGGAGGCGGCACTGTCCTCGGATCACGCGCCCGCCGATCATGTCGCCTGCATCGCACGCATCGCAGCCGGGCGTCTGGTCTCCGGGCAGACCATAGAGCCGCCCGCGCCGCTCTATGTGCGGCCCGCCGATGCCGCGCCATCGCGCGATGCGCCTCCGGTGATGCTCGATTGATCGGGGCGGAGGAGATGGCGGCGATCCATGCCGCGGCCTACCGGCAGGGGCGTCCCTGGTCGGAGGCGGAGTTCCGCGATCTGATCGCCGCGCCCCTTGTCTTCGCTTTGGGCGATGCGCGGGCCTTCGCGCTGATCCGCGTGGTGGCGGATGAAACAGAACTCCTGACGATCGCCACCCATCCGGCGCATCAGCGACAGGGGCTTGCCCGCGCGCTCATGGCCGGTTGGCTTGCCGAAGCCGCACAGCGCGGGGCGCGGCGCGCCTTTCTCGAGGTCGCCCACGACAACGCGCCCGCGCGCGCGCTTTACGGCGCCTGCGGATTCGCCGAATGCGGGCTGCGGCGGGGCTATTATGCGCGTCCGGACAGCCCTGCGGCGGACGCCGTGGTCATGGCGCGGCCGGTGACGGCAGGTCAGGCGGAAACGGGCTGAGCGCGCGCCAGAATTCGGTTGACCCGTTGCGGCACCTGCGGCCTTAATCGCGTGGATCGACAGCGATCTGCCCGTCCGCGACAGCCCGCTCCAAAGCGGCCATGATCCATCCGGGCAAAAAAAACAGGGGAGATAACGATGACCTTCATGAAGACCATTCTGGGCACCGCCGCGGCGCTGGCCCTGTCGGCCGGCGCAGCCCTGGCCGAACCGGCCCTCATCTTCGATCTGGGCGGAAAATTCGACAAGTCGTTCAACGAGGCCGCCCATAACGGCGCGCAGCGCTGGGCGACCGAGACCGGCGGCACCTACCGCGAGATCGAACTGCAGTCCGAAGCCCAGCGCGAACAGGCGCTGCGCCGCTTCGCCGAAGCGGGTGCCAACCCGATCATCACCATGGGCTTTGCCATGGCCGATGCGCTGTCGGTCGTGGCACCGGAATATCCCGACACCAAGTTCGTCGCGGTGGACGTGACCTGGCTCGACGCGCCGAACATCCGCCAGATCGGCTTTGCCGAGCATGAGGGCAGCTACCTTGTGGGCATGCTGGCCGCCAAGGCATCGAAGTCGGGCACCGTGGGCTTTGTCGGCGGTATGGACATCCCGCTGATCCGCCACTTCGGCTGCGGCTATGCGCAAGGCGTCAAGGCCGTAAACCCCGACGCGACCGTGATCGCCAACATGACGGGCACCACGCCCGCCGCCTGGAACGATCCGGTGAAGGGGTCGGAACTGACCAAGTCGCAGATCAGCCAGGGCGCGGACGTGGTCTATGCCGCGGCCGGCGGCACCGGTGTGGGCGTGCTGCAGACCACCGCGGACGAGGGTGTCCTGTCGATCGGCGTGGACAGCAACCAGAACTACCTGCATCCCGGCAAGGTGCTGACCTCGATGCTCAAGCGGGTCGATGTCGCCGTCTATGACGCGATGAAGGCGGGCACCGACGTGGAAACCGGCGTGTTCGTTCTGGGCCTGGCCGAGGAAGGCGTGGGCTATTCGCTCGACGAGTTCAACGCGGAGCTGATCACCGACGAGATGAAGGCCGCCGTCGAAGAGGCGCGCGCCAAGATCATCGCGGGCGAACTGGAAGTCGTCAGCTACTACGCCAACGACAGCTGCCCGGTTCTCGACTTCTGATCGGGACACACCAACAAGCCGGGGCCGCGCGGCAAAGCCCGCCGCGGCCCCGATTTTTCGCAGAAAAATCGACATGACGCCTGACCCGAAGACCGTTCCCGCGATCGAACTGAAGGGCATATCCAAGGCCTTCGGCCCGGTTCAGGCGAACCGGGACATATCCATCAGCGTCGCGCCCGGGACGATCCACGGCATCATCGGCGAAAACGGCGCGGGCAAATCCACGCTGATGTCGATCCTCTACGGCTTCTACAAGGCCGACCGGGGCGAGATCTTCATCAACGGCAAACCGGTGGACATCCCCGACAGCCAGGCCGCCATCGCCGCCGGTATCGGGATGGTCTTCCAGCATTTCAAGCTGGTGGAGAACTTCACCGTTCTTGAAAACATCATCCTGGGCGCCGAAGACGGCCGCCTGCTGCGCCCGTCACTGGGCAAGGCGCGCAAGACGCTGGTGGAACTCGAGCGCGAATACGAATTGCGGGTCGATCCCGATGCGGTGATCGAGGATCTGGGCGTCGGCATGCAGCAGCGGGTCGAGATCCTCAAGGCGCTCTACCGGCAAGCCGATATCCTGATCCTGGACGAGCCCACGGGCGTTCTGACGCCGGCCGAGGCGGATCAGCTTTTCCGCATTCTTGGACGGCTGCGGGACGAGGGCAAGACGATCATCCTCATCACCCACAAGCTGCGCGAGATCATGGAGATCACCGACAATGTCAGCGTCATGCGGCGCGGCGAAATGGTGGGCCATGTGAAGACGGCCGAGACCAGCCCCGCGGAACTGGCCGAACTCATGGTGGGCCGCAAGGTGCTCTTGCGCGTCGACAAGACGCCCGCGAAGCCCGGTGCGCCGGTGCTGGAGGTCGAGAACCTGCGCGTGGTGGACACTGACGGGGTCGAACGGCTGCGCGGCATCAGTCTGAGCGTGCGCGCGGGCGAAATTCTGGGCATCGCGGGGGTTGCGGGCAACGGGCAGTCGGAGCTGCTGGCCGTGCTGGGCGGGATGCAGGCGGGCACCGGTACCCTGCGGATGAACGGCGTGGCGCTGAGCCTGTCGGGGCGCGGGTCGGACGGGCAGTCGCGCCGCGCGGCGGGCATTGCCCATGTCCCCGAAGACCGCCAGCGCGAGGGGCTGATCATGGACTTCCATGCGTGGGAGAACGTGGCCTTCGGATATCACCACGACGGGGCCTATCAGAGGAACCGGGTCCTGATGGACAACACCGCGCTGCGCGCCGACACCGCAGCCAAGATGGAACGCTTCGACGTGCGACCGCCGGACCCCTGGCTCAAGGCCAAGAACTTCTCGGGCGGCAACCAGCAGAAGATCGTCGTCGCGCGCGAGATCGAGCGGAACCCCGACCTGCTGCTCATCGGGCAGCCGACGCGGGGCGTCGACATCGGCGCGATCGAATTCATCCACAAGCAGATCGTCGCCTTGCGCGACCAGGGCAAGGCGATCTTGCTGGTGAGCGTGGAGCTGGACGAGATCCTGTCGCTGTCGGACCGGATCGCGGTGATGTTCGACGGCCGCATCATGGGCGAACGCCTGCCCGGCGAGACGGACGAGAAGGAACTGGGCCTTCTGATGGCCGGCGTCAGCGGAAAGGCCGCCTGATGGAGAAGATGCCCCACTGGGCCGATGTGGTCCTGATCCCGCTGATCTCGCTGATCCTCGCGGCGATCCTGTCGGCGCTGGTCATCCTTGCCATCGGCGAAGACCCGGTGGCGGCGGTCCGGATGATGATCACGGGCGCGCTCGGGTCGACCTATGGCTGGGGCTATACGCTGTATTACGCGACCAACTTCATGTTCACGGGGTTGGCGGTGTCGGTGGCGTTTCATGCGCGGCTCTTCAACATCGGCGGCGAAGGGCAGGCGATGCTGGGGGGTCTGGGCGTCGCGCTTGTCTGCCTGATGATTCCCTGGCCGCACTGGTCGCTGGCGCTGGCGGCGGCGATGCTGGGGGCGGCGGCCTTCGGCGCGCTCTGGGCGGCGGTGCCGGCCTGGCTGCAGGCGAAACGCGGCAGCCATATCGTCATCACCACGATCATGTTCAACTTCATCGCGGCGGCTTTGCTGAATTACCTGCTGGTCAACGTGCTGCGGCCTGCGGGGTCGATGGACCCGGCCAGCGCGCGGTTTCCCGAAGCAGTGAAGCTGCCGACGCTGCACGAGATGCTGGCGCCCATCGGCATCGAGTTTTCGCGCGCCGCCCCCGCCAACATCACCCTTCTCGTCGCCATCGCCGCCTGCGTCCTTGTCTGGGTGCTGATCTGGCGCACGCGGCTGGGATACGAGATCCGCGCCTATGGCCATTCGGAAACCGGCGCGCTTTATGCCGGTATCTCGCCTGTGAAGATCACGGTCGTCGCCATGGTGATTTCCGGCGGTCTGGCGGGGATGATGGCGATCAACAACGTCATGGGCGAAGCCGAGCGGCTGGTGATGAACGCGACCGAGGGGGCGGGCTTCATCGGGATCGCGGTGGCGCTGATGGGGCGCAGCCATCCGTTCGGGGTATTCCTGGCGGCGATCCTGTTCGGAGTCCTCTATCAGGGGGGGGCCGAGCTGGCGCTCTGGACGAATATCCCGCGCGAGCTGATCGTGGTGATCCAGGCGCTGGTGATCCTGTTTACCGGCGCGCTCGACAACATGGTGCGGATGCCGCTCGAGCGGCTGTTCCTGCGGATGAACCGGGGGCGCGGCTGATGGATTTCCTGACGATCATCCAGGTGCTCGATTCGACAGTCCGGCTGGCGACGCCCTTGCTGCTGGCCTGTCTTGCCGGGCTTTTCTCGGAACGCGCGGGCATCTTCGACATCGGGCTCGAGGGCAAGATGCTGATCGCCGCCTTCTTCAGCGCCGCGGTCGCGGCGGTGACCGGGTCGGTCTGGATGGGCCTTCTGGCGGGGATCGCGGCGTCGCTGGTGCTGTCGGGGCTGCACGGGCTTGCCTCGATCACCTTCCGGGGGAACCAGCTGATTTCGGGGGTGGCGATCAATTTCCTTGCCGCCGGGCTGACCGTTCTGATCGCGCAGGACTGGTTCGCGCAGGGCGGGCGGACGCCGTCGCTGGTGGGGGCCGCGCGCTTCGCGCCGATCGAGTTGCCCTTCGCAAGTGCCGTGGCCGGCGTGCCGGTGATCGGCCCGATCTATGCCGAGCTTCTGTCGGGCCATTCGATCCTCGTCTATCTGGCGCTTCTGGCGGTGCCGGGGACATGGTGGCTGCTTTATCGCACGCGCTTCGGGCTGCGGCTGCGCGCGGTGGGGGAAAACCCGGCCGCCGTTGATACCGCAGGGGTCAGCGTCGTGGGCCTGCGGTTCGCCGCCGTGGCGATCTGCGGGGTGCTGTGCGGGATTGCGGGGGCCTATCTGGCAACCGCGCTGCAGGCGGGCTTCGTCAAGGACATGACCGCGGGGCGGGGGTTCATCGCTCTCGCCGCGCTCATCTTCGCGAAGTGGCGGCCCTGGCACGCGCTTTGGGCGTGCCTTCTCTTCGGGTTCCTGCAGGCCATCGCGCTGCGCTACCAGAACATCGATCTGGGCGTCTTCGTGGTGCCGGTGCAGGTGATGGACGCGCTGCCCTATATCCTGACCGTCGTGATCCTGGCGGGCTTCGTCGGCAAGGCAATCCCGCCGCGCGCAGGCGGGGAACCTTACGTCAAGGAACGCTGAGGCAGTCCAGTTGCGCCCCAGAGGCCAGTCCACCTGCTGCTGCGTCAGCACGCACGGTTGATTTCGCTGCGCTGCAGTGACTAAGACTTGGCATGATGATCTACCTGCCGATCGCCGAGGTATCGGTCAACGCCTTCCTGTTGCTGGGCCTGGGCGGGATCGTGGGCGTGCTGTCGGGCATGTTCGGCGTGGGCGGCGGGTTCCTGATGACGCCCTTGCTGTTCTTCATCGGCATTCCGCCCGCCGTGGCGGTGGCGACCGAGGCGAACCAGATCGTCGCATCGTCCTTTTCCGGGGTCCTTGCCCATCTGCGGCGCAAGACGGTCGATCTGAAGATGGGGACCGTCCTGCTGATCGGCGGCCTGATCGGCGCAGGGCTGGGCGTGATCATCTTCAACTATCTCAAAAGCCTGGGCCAGGTCGATCTGCTGGTGAAGCTGTGCTATGTCGTCTTCCTTGGCATCATCGGCGGGCTGATGTTCGTGGAAAGCTGGCGCGCGCTGCGCCGGTCGCGGGCGGCGGGCGGCGCGCCCCTGCCCCGGCGGAGGAGCCGCGGCTGGATCCACGCCCTGCCCTTCAAGATGCGCTTCCGCACCTCGGGGCTTTACATCTCGGTCATTCCGCCGGTGGTGGTGGGGGTGCTGGTGGGCATTCTGGCCGCGATCATGGGCGTGGGCGGCGGGTTCATCATGGTGCCCGCGATGATCTATCTTCTGGGGATGCCCACCAAGGTCGTGGTGGGCACGTCGCTGTTCCAGATCATCTTCGTGACCGCCTTCACCACGCTGCTGCACGCCACGACGAACTATACCGTGGACATCGTGCTGGCGGTGCTCTTGCTGGTGGGGGGCGTGATCGGGGCGCAGATCGGCACGCGGATCGGCACGAAGCTCAAGGCCGAACAATTGCGCATCCTGCTGGCCATCATGGTGCTGGCGGTCTGCGGCAAGCTCGCGCTCGATCTGCTGATCCAGCCGGGCGAACTTTATAACCTTGGCGCGTCGGGGGGGCATTGATGCGGGTGCTCCTGTTGATCCTTGCGCTTGTGTCCGCGCCTGCGGCGGCGGAAGAGGTCGTGCTGGGCCTGAGCCGGGACGAGGTCGCGATCACCACGCGGTTCGACGGGTCGGAAATCCTGATCTTCGGGGCGATCAAGCGCGAAGAACCGATCCCCGCGGACAGCGAGCTTGACGTGATCATCACGCTGGCGGGACCGTCGCAGCCCGTCACCGTGCGCCGCAAGGCGCGCCGTTTCGGCATCTGGATCAACACCGACGCGGTCGAGGTCGACGCGGCGCCCAGCTTCTATGCGGTGGCGGCGTCGGGTGTGCTGCCCGAGCTCTTGAAGGATGTCGAGGACCTGCGCCACAGGATCAGCATCAACCGTGCGATCCGGTCGGTGGGTGCGCCCGAAACCGTC